>DATDWV010000053.1:0-11839 GCA_035289505.1 Patescibacteria group bacterium
AAAAATTAATTATCCCCGGCGGCCGAAAAATCATCAGCGCGCCAGCAACCTACACGGTTCGCTCGCTTGCCCCCTCGGCCCCAGCCGCGAAAATTGTTTCTTCCGGACGCCTGCTTTGGCCGACGGTTTGCCAGCGGCTGACTCAATATTTCCGTTGGCGCCATACGGGTATTGATATTGCCTGCGGCACGGGCAAAGCGATTTACGCGGCTGATGGTGGAGTGGTGGTGAAGGCCCAAGGCGGCTGGAACGGCGGCTATGGCATGATGATTGTTATTGATCACGGCAATGGCCTGCAAACCCTTTACGGACACAATAGCAAAAACTATGTCAAAGTCGGGGATGAAGTGGCCAAGGGACAATTGATTGCCGCTATGGGCTCAACCGGCCGCTCCACCGGCCCTCATGTTCATTTTGAAGTTTGGTCCGGCGGGGTCAAAAAAAATCCTTTGACTTATACGAAGTAATAATTTAAAAACAAAAACCCCGCGGCCGCGGGGTTTTGCTTAATTAGCTCAAATCAAGTCTTATTGAATTTTCTGCCGCGCATCACCAAATTAATTTCCACTTTTTTAGGCAAAAAATATTTTTTGAAGATTTTAATCACTCTTTTTTTGGGGAAAATTTTACAGGAATAAACGTCAATTGAGACAAAACCTTTCTCGGGAAAAGTATGAATACTGATATGAGATTCCGCGATCAAAACGACTCCGGAAAAACCCCAATCTTCTTTTTTTCTGCCCCCGTCATAATCAATGACATAGGGAGTAGAAATTTTTTGCATCCCAATTAAATTTGGCAATTCATTCAAAAACTTAAAAACCAAGCGCATGTCCGAAAGATTTTTTCGGCCGCAGCTATAGCCGTCAAGCATTAAATGAGGGCCAAAATAATTGAAAAGCTGTTTCATAAAGGACAAAATTGAATTAATTATATCATAACAAAGATTGAATTTTTGTTAAATATAATTTTAAATTATTTTGATTGGGAAAAATTTTTCCGGTAAAGGCTAAAAATAATAATTAAAGCAAAGGCGGTAAACGACATCAAGGGAATAGTGATGTATCCTACTTCCATGACAAAACGTTGCGAGCAGGAAACCGAATAGCCAACGGCGGTGCAGGGCAAGAAGCTGATGCCGGTGATTTGGCTGAAATAATGAAAAGCGGCGATCGCCGCGCCAAAAATAGATAAAACCAAACCATAATCAAAAATCCGATTATCTTTTTTAATTAAAGCGATCAAAAAAATCAAACTTAACGGATACATAAAAATCCGCTGAAGCCAGCAGAGTTTGCAAGGTTCGTAGCCGGCAATTTCCGAATAAAAAAGGCTGCCAAAAGTCGCGGCAACGGCAACAATGAAAGAAAAAACAAGAGCTTGATTAAAAACAAATTGAGTTAAAGGTTTTAATTTAACATTTTTTCGGCCAAAAATTAAAATGGCTAAAAGAAAAATAAAAATCAATTGGCCGATCACAGTTGAAATCGCAAAAATTTTATTAACTACAAAAACTAAATTCATAATTTACAGCCGGTTTTTTCCGCTAAACGCGCTAAAGATAATTCGCCGCTTTCCCGCGAACCGTCGGCAAATTGCCAAGTCGGATATGATTCAATTTTGGCCTGCTGACAAATTGGCGTTTGCGCTCCGCCGTCTGGGGTGGAACATTCCACGTAAGGCAAAAGGCCTTTTGACTTGCCGAAAAGCGCTTTTTGATTTTGGCAATGAGGACACCAGAAAGCCCCGTAAAAAACCGCTTTTTTCTCGGCTAAACAGCGGGCAAAGTCGTCATACTCTCCAGGCGTTTGATTGGCAAAATAAAAATACGCCGCCACCACCGCTCCGATTACCAAAACAAGGACGACTAGCCAGTTTTTATTTTTTTTATTAATACTAAAGTCCATCGTAAATATTAAATTTCCTCATTAAAAGTGGCGGAGCCCCGCACCAAGCCTAAAAAAATAATAACAATATTTGAAAAAACTAAGGCGAAGCCGACTCCGCGCCATTGACCCAATAAATCTTTTAATCAGATAGTTCGCGGGCTTTGGTGCGGGGTAGAAAAATTATACCATAATCTTTTTAACCCTCCAAGAATTCAAAACTGACTAATTCCAAATCATTAATCGGCTCACTGGTGGATTTAGTTTCCGTTAATCTAATGGTAAATTGATATTTTTTCCCCAGCTCAAAAATTTCCGGTGTTTGCGTAAAAATGATTAAATCGTTTGGCGTCAAATTGTAATTATCCAAAATTTTATTTTCTTGGGAAATAACAATATTATCCCCCATACAAGGTTTGCACTGCTTTGGCGGCGGACAAGCGGGGCAGGTGTAGATTTTCGCGACATAACCTTCGGTCTGATAAACGCCAGGATTTAAATCTTTAGTTTTTATTTCCGAGATTTCATAAAACACCGCGTCACCTGAAGCTCGGGGAAATTCCTCAATAATAGCTTGATTATAAAAATACCAGCCTAAAGCGGCTAAAATAATAATAACTATTATAAAGACTATTAACTTAAATTGCATATAAAATTATTTTAACACATTGTCGTGAGAATAAAAAACTCCTGCCAATTAATCTGGCAGGAGTTTTTTTCATTTTTCTGATTGCTTAAATGCCGTAAAGAGTTTCTAAGCCAGCGATGTCTGGCGCTTCCAAAGTCCGTTTCTTGGTTTCGCCATTGTCCGAATAACCATACATCGTCACTTCCTGGCAGGTGGTGGTATAAATATCGGTTAAACCCAAGGTATGGCCTAATTCATGAACCGCGATGTTTCGGAAATCCATTAAAGCGGGATTTAATTCCGCGTCGCCCCAAACATAATCCGTGTCAAAAATCATGTCAAACTGCGAAATATAGCGGCTTTGCGGCTTGCCGGAAAAATAGCCCCAGACCCGCGTGACGGCAATGACACCGTCTTGGGAATAATTGCCAAACGAAATTTCGTTTCGGCCGTCAGCAATGCTGTCAAAATTAGCGGTGTTGTCCAAAGTAAAACTGCCAAAAATCGTCGTCGCGGTTTCATTATCCCAAGTTAAAGCGGAAGCGGTAAAATCATTTAAAACATCAGTCGCGTTCAAACCTGAACCCGAAGCATTAATCAAAACATCTTCAGTAGCAACTAATTTTGCCAAGCCGCTGATAAAACCATAACAGCTTTCCGCTTTGTTGCCCCTGCCCGGCTGGTCCGGCTTAACAAAATCTTTTTTGTAATGAACAATAGTGATCACTTCCAAGGGCGGCGCGTTGTCAATCGCCGCTTCCGGCACCACCACGGTGACTCCGCCTGGCGTGACATTAGCCGGCAGGCGATCAATGGCTCCGGCTATTGGCGCCAAAGTCAGCGCCAATAGACTGATAAAAATGACTTTTTTCATATGGGTTAAATTAATAATCAGGTAATTTGAGGATATGACAAATTGAAAGCGGTGTCAAATTTAAAACTCCTCCATTTCTAAAAGAGTTTTATTTTATTTTTATTTTATTGTTCGACAATACTTAATGGGCCAGTAAAATTAGGTATAGCAACAGGATATACTTTCATAACTTGATCTAAAATACCACTTGTCGTTGTACAAGAACCAAAAATATCACCAGGACCGTTACTATTAAAAGATAGACTATACTCTATGTCTGTTGCATCTGTCCCCTTAAAAAAACCGCTCTCTTTTTTTACTAAGAAATAAGGGTTATCTAATCTATACACATAAGGATTACCAGTGCAATTATTGGACTGATAATAAAAACCATATGGGTCAAAATAAACGTATTCATTTCTTAAGGTGGCAGAATTTATTTCATAGGCAAGAATTGAATTTGTACTAGTATTAAATACACTAAGTAACTGTTTTTCAATATGAGGAAGATTTTCATATTTTGGAAATTCACTTGAAATATCTAAAAAAAGACCAACGTTGTTCCCATGAGTATCAATTACCTTTAGCCCTTTCCCAGATGGTCCGCTGGGGCCTTGGGGTCCCATAGGACCAGGAATTAATTGGATGTTGTTAATTTGCTGCTGCAAATAGGCGATTGCCGCCCAGACTACATCTAGGGGGTTGCCGCCTTTGGCAGCAAAGGCGATATTAATACCAAAAACCATTATTAAAATTAAGCTCCACAAGAAAATTTTGTTTATTTTAAATTTCATAGGTTTTCCCAGCTAATATTTAAATGGGGGGTTGCCCTTACGTAAGTTAGAACTTTATTGTATGTTTAGCTCCAGTCTTATTAGTTTTATCAATTTTAGAAATAAAATTATTCGTTTGGATTAATTTCAAATCTATCTTTAGAATAATCAAATACAATTTTAAATTTTTTGAAAAAATCATTTTGTCCTAATAAACCATAGGGTAAATGATTTATATCGTATGAAAAACCACAATAGCATTCATATTCCCAACCTCCTATTTCTACTTTAATATTATGATAATAAGCAAGTTGCTTCTTTTCGCTTGTACCCCAAAAAGATAATTTTTTTCCACTTTTTACATCTACCCCAAGTATTTCTCCAATTTCCGCATTAAAAATATTATGATCAGCGCCAGAGTCTATTAAAGCTTGGATGGTTATTTTTTTATCTTCATTTTTTAAAGTCACGGGCAATACTGGCCTTGAAGCCCATTTTCTATCGGGAAAGGCTTCTGTTGGTTGGGCAGGAAATTTTAAATAACTAAATTTCATTATTAAACTTTTATAAAATAAAAGCACCGTAATCAGCAGGAACTTTTGTTAACACAGGATCTTTTATACCTTTCTTTTTTGCCTCCTCTAAAGCTTGCTTTAATGTATTACCGACTCCTACCACTTCATTATTACCATTTTGTTCTATTGCTACCCACCGATTATGATATTTTTTTAAGTTTGTGAAATCATCAATTTTCATGTTCATATTTTTAAAATTACTAATTAACTATTAATTTATGATTATTTATATAGCTTTCACTAACTTATTTATAATTATACCATATAACCTATATAAATCTATAAATCCAAAGAGATTAATAAATTACCACAGCCATTATTATTCTGTCAAATCAGTGTCAAATAAAAAAGCCCCGAAGCGATGAGCGCGGGGCGAAATGACTTTTCATGACTTTTTTATCCTATTTTTCTAAATTCCGAGCTGATGCCTTCAGCTGCTCTTTGTCCCATTTTAGTCAGTTCAACATTGCCTTGGGGAGTAACTTTGATATAACCCGCTTTAGCCATTAATTCAGATGGAGTTAAGGGAATATCAATTATTGCCAATTCAATCTCAATACCAATCTCGGCGCACTTGGCATGTATTGCCTGTAAAAAATCGTGGCCGCCCTTGACTCTTTCGGCATAAAGTTCTTCACCGCAAGTATGTGCAATGAGCCGAGAAAACCAATTGGCTGCATCTTCGGCAAAGTTTGTAACCTGATCCTCCTCCAAAATCTCTGACTGATATTGCCGGAGCTGTTCTGGAGAAACCAGCTTTTGCCATTCCTCAATAAAAGTTTCGGCATACATGTTGTCAGCCGAAGCTTTTTTAACCGCCTCAAAAAAATCGCCGCAAGTCATTGGTTTGGTTATCACGATATTTCCCTCCTTTCAAAGGACATCCTTAATCTTGGTTTACTCTTATCTGGTTAGTTTGTCAACCAGACATAATTTCTTAAAAAACAAAAAAGCCCGTTGAGGTAATCACCGGGCTGGGAGGGGCAAAGTTCAATTGTCACTTTACCGGAAGACTAACACTGATCTCTTCTTTTTGCCGCTGAATCTCCAGTAGCGGATTGGGCCGCGATTGCCGCGCCGGTTATATACCCGAAAATCTATGGTCATGGATCGAGCTGACCGAGAAAGTTCAGCAATAAAAGCGTAATCAACTTGCCAGACTGAATGCGGCATTTCTTTTTCATCAAGCAGACAAATTGATTGACGATCTTCACCGGCCAAATTGTTTTCAGCAAGCCGATTTGATATTACCCGATTAGTAAATTCATCGCGCGGCTCAACATACCAATACGTCGTCGTGTCTTGTGCCATTTGCTTTCTCCCAAATTTAAGGAACGCTTTGTTCCCTCCAAGCGCAAATTACCATAATTTAGACTGCTTGGTCAAGACAGATAATAGAATTTCTAATTAAGTCCCAAGCCCCAAATAAATTCCAATGATAAAATTGTCATTGTGAGCGAAGTGAAACGGAGCGAAGCAATCTCGAGATTGCTTCGTCGTCCCGACGTAAAGTCGGGACTCCTCGCAATGACACTATATTAGTAATTTCACTTTATTCCACCTTTGGCCGATACTGAAGCGCTTCGGCCACGTGTTCCAATTTAATTTTTTCCTCATTGGCTAAATCCGCGATGGTGCAGGCTAATTTTAAAATCCGAAAATAAGACCGGGCCGATAAATTCAATTGAGTCACGGCTTGGCGCAATAAGGCCAAAGTTTTTTCGTCAACCGGACAAAATTCTTTAGTTTGGCGCGAAGACATTTCATTATTAGTCAAAATGTTTAAACCAGAAAAGCGGTTTAATTGGCACTGGCGCGCCGCCGTCACCCGAGCCCGAATCTTTTCTGAACTCTCCGCCAATTGGTTGTCGGCTAATTTATCAAATTTAACTTTTGGCACTTCCACGTGTAAATCAATTCGATCAAGCAATGGCCCGGAAATTTTTTTCTGATATTTGATAATGGCCGCGGGAAAACAGCTGCATTGCCGATCCGGATCGCTTAAATAGCCGCAAGGGCAGGGATTCATTGCCGCGATTAAAATAAATTTCGCGGGAAAATGCAGGGTGCCGGCGGCGCGGGAAACGCAAACCACCCCGTCCTCCAAGGGTTGGCGCAAATTTTCCAAAACGTGGCGAGGAAATTCCGGAAATTCGTCTAAAAATAAAATGCCGCGATGGGCCAAAGAAATTTCCCCGGGCTTAGGCCACGTCCCGCCGCCGACCAAAGCCACGCCTGAAGCGGTGTGATGCGGACTGCGAAACGGCCGATTCGTCATTAATGGCTGTTCCACCGGCAATAGACTAGAGACACTGTAAATCCGGGTGACTTCCAAAGCTTCGGTCGGCGCCATTTCCGGCAAAATCGTGGTCATGGTTTTGGCTAAAAGGGTTTTGCCCGCGCCCGGCGGCCCGGACATCAAAACATTGTGGCCGCCGGCCGCGGCGATTTCCAGCGCCCGCTTAACTTGCTGTTGACCTTTAACATACGCCATATCCAATTCAGAAATTTGCCGCGGGCCAAAAATTTTATCATGATCAATGGCAAAAGGCGCCAAAGTAATTTTTCCCGCCAAATGATTAATCACTTCCACTAAATCCTGACAGCCAAAAATTTTTAGGCCCGGCACCAAACTGGCTTCTTTGGCATTGATTTTGGGCAAATACAGGGCGGCAAAACCATTTTGTTTTGCCGCCAAACAAATGGAAAGCACGCCGTTAACCCCCCGCAACTGGCCATCCAGCGCCAATTCACCGACAAAAAGGGATTTTTCTTCATTAATTCTTTTCAAATTTTTTTGAGTTAAAACCACGCTAATGGCAATCGGCAAATCATAAGACGGCCCTTCTTTTTTTAAATCCGCGGGCGCCAAATTAATCGTCACTTTGCCGCGCGGCATTTTTAAGCCTGAATTTTTAATCGCCGAACGCACTCGTTCGCGCGATTCGTCAACGGCTTTATCCGGCAAGCCCACGACAAAAATGCCGGGCAAAGCCGGGCTGGTGTCTGCCTCCACTTCAACAATGGCGCAATCAAGACCGATTAAGGCCGCGGAAAAAACCTTTGAAGACATAATATTTAGATAATTAAAATATTTTAGATTTTAGATATTAGATTTAAAATAAAAAGCGCATCGCTGCGCTATGTTGATTTTCCAAATTGTTACTTCTATTTTATGGGTTTGTCTTTTTTTTGTCAAATAATACGGCCGTTGCGATAATTGCTACTCCAAAACTAATCATCGTATCCGCCAAATTAAAAACCGTAAACCAAGACAAATCAAAATAGTCAATCACAAAACCATAATTTAAGCGATCAATTAAATTGGAGACGGCGCCAAAAACAATGAGGCTAAAACCAAAAATTCCCAAAAACCATTTTTTTTGATAGGCCGAAATTAAAAAACCGAATAAAACAAAAATCAATAAAATTATTAAAGTTAATAAAAAAATGGGGTGAAAAAAATCAAAACCAAAGGCCAGCCCGAAATTTTTTTCCAAATGAATGTTAAAAAAATCCCCGCCGAATTTTTCGCTGGGATTTTTTAAAAAGTAAATTTTTATCACCCGATCAACTAAAAACAGGATTAAAGCCAACAAATTAATAATAGAAAATTTTAACCAAATTTTTTTCATTTGGTTTGACGGTCATTCTCCCTTAAGCCGCTTTTTACACGACACGCAAGAAGTAGAAGTGGGACGAATCAATAATCTTTGTTCTTCAATTTGGTTGCCGCAATATTTGCAAATGCCATAAGTGCCTTTGGCCATGCTGGCTAAAGCTTTGTTAACGTCAGCTAATTGCTTTTCTAAAGTATGCTCCAAGGACAAGCGATCACTGTAAGCCGCGACTTCCGCCGCATTCTCGTCTTCTTTGCTGCCGTATTCCGGAAATTCCGCTTCATAGTTGCCCGAAATTTTTTTATCCTGATGAGCAAAGTCAGAAAGTTCTTTTTCCAGCCGAGTTTTTTCTTCCAAAAGATTATCTTTAATTTTCGCGAGAGTCTTTTTATCCATAATTTCTAAACTTATTATATTATATCTATTATTATCCAATAATTATTTCTTGTCAACCCGCCTAAGTTTTCCAATTGATAGTATTTTTTAAAATTTTTTATATATTATCCCAATCACAATTAGTATAATTTTTTCTGTTTGTTGTATTATTTGAAAATTTAGGCGGGTCAACTAAAATAAAAAAAGGCGCGGTTGTTGCGCCCAAAATACAATGAATGTATAGCGCCCGCGCCTTAAACTTTTAGCGGACGCCTACATGCGCTACAAGCAGAAAACCAAAATATTGATTCTCTCTTTGTAGAGCAGGCAGACATTAGCCACTAAAAGGCTATATGCTCCCACTGACTGAAGCTCTTCTCTACCCGTCTTTGGTTAGGACTCTCTTTGTTGGGTCCTTCAACCGCTTTTGTTTTTGTTTTAGTGAAGCATAGTCAGTTTTATACTTCAGAGCAAAAGAATAGTAGAGAAGAAAAAAATTTCTCCAAATTGCTTTTGGGGAAACTTTTCTATCAATTTTCAAAAAAGCTGAATTTTGTCTTTATCTGCTTTTAATATATCACGGATAATAAATTCTGTCAATATTTCGGCTAAAAATTAATAAAAAATGTTTTATTTTAGCAGTTTTTATTCCTTGACGAAGATAAAAAAAATTTGCTTGATTTAAGAATTAATATCAACACTTTATCCACAGCTTAGCTAAAGAAAATAACAACCGCTGATTTCCCCGCCTTTTTCCCGGAAAACCCCTAAACCAGCTGGCCATTGATCAAATAGATTATTGCCGTTAATAATCGCAAGCGGGGTTAAGGCCGATTGATTAAAGCCCCAGCAACTAAAGTTTAATTGAGCAATGGATATTTCCTGATTAGCTTTTAAATTTTTCAGCCAAAACAATGAATTGCTTAAAAAAAGATTTTCTTCGTCAGTAAAATAGCTGAAATGGAAATTTAAAGAGGGCTCGGATAAAGAATTAATGCCAGTTTCATCGGTTTGCCAAGATCTTTGATTGGGATCAGCGATTAATTCGGTAAAAAAAGTGTTGTCCGGCAATCTTTTTTTTACTTCCGCCGGTTTTTTTTGCGCCAACCAGATCTTAACCGCTTGTTTAAACGCTTCAAGATCGCTTGGTGTTGGTTTGGGCAGCGCTAAAATAAAATCTGAACCGAAAAATGTCTGGCTTTGACTTGGTAAAACCACTAAGTCCGCGGGCTGATTAAAAAATTCTTTAGTCAAAGACAAGAAATCAAATTGATAAACTGTTTTAAGCCATTGATTTTCTTTTTGATCATCAAATAAAAGCTGATATAAATTCAAGCCGCTAAAATAAAAATTAAAATCTTTGGGCAAAAAGCTTAATTTCGGCTTAATTAAAGCGGAGCTAATTTTAGGCGAATTTAATTTAAATAAAATAAAGCCCTTTTTAGGCTTAGCTGACCAGTAAATGTCCTGAACTAAAATGTTGTTCACCATTTCATTGTTTTCTTTTAAGAGGGTTTTCGCTCCATTAGAAGATAAATAAAAATGAATTGGCCAATTAGAAAAAATATTTTTGTTAATTTTATCTTTCAAGGAAAAAATTTCGCCATTCAGAGCCGCTTTTATTTTTTTTAGGGCAATTTGATTTTTTCCAATAATTAAATTGCTATTGATAATTTCATAATCGGAAAAGTTATTCAAATAATTTTGAATTTCTTTTTTATTTTTCAATTTAAAAATCAAGGCCCAGCTGATTTCCGTATTTTCATTAGTTTGGGGGAAAGCAACAAAAGCGACTTTTTTTGCCTGATTGAAAAAAATGTTTAAAGAATCAATGTCAGAAAAAAAATAATTTTTATTTTTTTCAAAATATTCGGCAAAAAAATCAATTGGATTTTTTTGCCAAGACATTATCGGTTTTTCGACTGAGGCGTAAAAAATTGAATCAAGCGGCGCGAAATCAATTAGTTCGTCTTTGAAGATAAAAAAGTTAAAAATAAAATAAACCAAAACCGCCGCGACTATAAAAATTATCGCGGCGGTGAAAAACCAGAATATAAATTTTTTAGATGAAAAGATAGATGAAACTTTGGTTTCCGGCAACATATTAGCCGTTAATGATTTGGGTGATCAATATTTTTTTTAATGGCGTTTGAAGAATTTTTTAATCGGCCGTTTGTTATTTTCTTCAAAATGATTATTGGTTTGAGGCGGCCTTTCCTGCATCGCCTTCAAAGACAAATTAACTCTGCCTTTCTCGTCAATCTTAATGACTTTGACGGTGACGACATCGCCGATATTAACCACGTCGCTGACGCGATTTACCCGATAATGGGCCAGTTCCGAAATATGAACCATCCCTTCCTGATTGGGCAGAATTTCCACCATGGCGCCAAAGTCAAATAATCGGCTGACTTTACCCGTAAAAACCTCGCCAATCTGCACTTCCCGGACGATATTTTTAATGGTTTCTTCGGCTTTTTTCGCCCCTTCCTCGGTGATCGCGGTAATCATCACTAAACCATCAGGCTCAATGTCAATTTGCACGCCGGTGTCTTCAATAATTTTGTTAATCACTTTGCCGCCCGGACCAATGACTTCACGGATTTTTTCCGGATTAATCTTAAAAGAAATGATGCGCGGCGCGTAAGGCGACAAGTTTTCTCGCGGCGCGCCGATGACTTTCGCGATTTCGCCTAAAATTTCAAGCCGCGCGGCCAAACCCTGCTCTAAAGTTTGTTTCACGACTTCTAAGGGCAAACCTTTGGTTTTGGTGTCTAATTGAATGGCGGTGATGCCGTCTTTGGTGCCGGCGATTTTAAAATCCATTCCGCCCATGCCGTCTTCCAAATCCTGCAAATCAGTGATCACTTGATAAAGATTTTTTTCCTCATTGGAGGCCATGCCCATGGCCACGCCGGCCACCGGCTTAGCCAAAGGCACGCCGGCGTCCATCAAAGCCAAACTTGAACCGCAAACCGAAGCCATAGAAGAGGAGCCGTTAGAGCTTAGAACTTCGGAAACCACGCGCACGGTATAAGGAAAAGATTCTTTGTTCGGCATCATCGTCCGAATCGCTTTTTCCGCCAAGGCGCCATGGCCAATCTCGCGCCGGCCCGGCGAACCTAAGCG
>DATDWV010000054.1:0-2007 GCA_035289505.1 Patescibacteria group bacterium
ATCGTGGATCCGGAAACTGGTAAGGTAATTCGAGCCGGTCAAGCCATTCCTCACTTCAACGAAGGTGATGTTGGCTCTGGTGTGCCGCAAGTGCTCATGCATGATATTTATCAGCGCAAGGGCATGCCGACAGAAACCACGCTTCACGATGTCCGCTACGGCAAGGATTGGAACGGGAAATTTGTCTGGACTTTGTTGATTTCCGGCGGAGCGCCGCCAGCCCATTTTGGCGGTTGGCATAAGACCACAGTCTATCGCCAGCCCAAGATGTATTTCCCGCTTGGTGGGGGTACTTGTTCCGGCGTCTCAAAGCCCGGCACCATCACTTGGGCTCGTTTCTATGAAAGCTTTGGCAGAATCGGCATGGACTGCGGTACCGGCGAAGTCGTATCAATGTCTAAGGAAGAAGTGCAAGAGCGGCTGGACGAAACCACGAATGTCTGGCCGATTATGTGCGCTCATCTTCCAGGTTACGATCAAGATGAATTGATGGCGACTCATATGAGCAACCACATCACGGTTGGCTACGGCGATATCTTGCCGGAATTGGTTGCGACCTGTCTGCACTTGGGTATTCCCACCCGAGTGGCAGGCGAAGCCGGACAAAGGCTTTTGGCCGGCTAGAAAAACGATCTTTTATTCTCAATCCGCTTTCGGAATTCTTCGTTTTCACGAAGACCGGAAGCGGTTTTTTAATATTTGTCTGCGAGGCCGAGTTTCATCGCGGAGAAGTATTAATTAATTGTCATTGCGAGAAGGAACGAAGTGACGACGAAGCAATCTAATTATAACTATATTACGGGCTAAGATTATTTTTTTCTCGCCAGTTGGCTAAAATAATTTTAGATAGATTGCTTCACTCCTTTCAGTCGCTCGCAATGACAACTACTGTAAATTGTCATTTTTTATGTTAAAATATCACTATGGAAATCAACCTTAAGACTTTAAATGACGAGCAAAAAAAAGCGGTCACTCATGATGGGGGGCCTCTTTTAATCGTGGCTGGTGCCGGCACGGGCAAAACCACAGCCATTACCCAAAGAATCGGCTGGCTGGTGGAGCAGGAAAAATGCAAGCCAGATGAAATTTTAGCTCTGACTTTCACCGACAAAGCGGCGAGTGAGATGGAAGAGCGAGTGGATCGGATTTTGCCCTATGGCTATATTGATTTATGGATTTTGACTTTTCATTCTTTCGCCGAAAAAATTCTGCAGCAGCACGGCTTGGAAATCGGCTTGCCCAATGATTTTAAACTTTTAAACCAAACGAATCAATGGATGCTGGTGCGGCAGAATTTAGATCGCTTTGATTTGGATTTTTATCGGCCTTTGGGCAACCCGACCAAATTTATCCACGCTTTAATCAAATTATTTTCCCGGGCCAAAGACGAAGTCGTTTCCGCCGCTGATTATTTAAAATACGCGGAAAGTTTAAAATTAAATTTAGACAATAAGGATTTTATCAAAGATTTTATTGATAAAGAAACTTTAAAAACGCTTTCAGCCAAAGAACGAAAAATTTTATTGGCCCAAGAAATTAAAAAGACTGACGAGATCGCCAATGCTTACCACGTTTATCAGCAATTGTTGTTGGAAAATAACGCTTTGGATTTTGGCGATTTGATTAATTATTGTTTGGAGCTTTTTAAAAAACGGCCAGCGGTTTTGGCCAAATACCGCCAAAAATTCAAATATATTTTGGTTGATGAATTTCAAGACACCAATTTTGCCCAATACGAATTAGTGAAATTATTGGCCGCGCCGAAAAATAACATCGCGGTGGTGGGCGACGATGATCAATCAATTTATAAATTCCGCGGCGCGTCAATTTCCAATATTTTGGAATTTAAAAAGGATTTTCCCAAAGCGGCGGAGATTTTTTTGATTAAAAATTATCGCTCCACGCAAAATATTTTGGATTTATCCTATCAATTTATTGTTCAAAACAATCCGAATCGGCTGGAAGTGAAATTAGAGTCAAGCGGAAAAAATAAATTAAGCAAAAAGT
>DATDWV010000055.1:0-11113 GCA_035289505.1 Patescibacteria group bacterium
GGTTGTCGGTGAAAAAAGAGCGAGGGATTGATTTTTACGATCGCTTTCGCGATCGGATTATGTTTCCGATTAATGACAGCCACGGCAGTCCGATCGGTTTTTCCGGCCGGCTGTTGCATGAAAAGCCTGAAGCCGGCGGGAAATACATCAACACGCCGCAGACCTTGATCTACAATAAAAGTTTAGTTTTGTTTAATTTGGACAAAGCCAAAAATGAAATCAAAAGCAAAAATTCGGCGATTATCGTGGAAGGCCAGATGGATGTGGCGTCAGTTTGGCAAGCGGGCACGAAAAATATCATTGCCACCTCCGGCACGGCTTTAACTCAAGATCATCTAAAAATTTTAAAACGTTATACGAAAAGTTTGTCTTTTTGTTTTGACGCTGATTTGGCCGGCGAGTCCGCGGCGCGGCGCGGAATTGATCTTGCATTAAGCCAGGATTTTGAGGTAAAAATGATTGTCCTGCTGGCCGGCAAAGATCCGGACGAATGCGTCCGCCACAATCCGGCTGATTGGCTTTCCGCCGTTGACTCGGCCAAACCAATGATGGATTATTTTTTTGAAAAAATTTTTTCCCGCCTTGATTTAAAAACGGTTTCAGGGAAAAAAGAAGCGGCCGCGCTTTTGTCGCCTCTGATCGGCAAAATCGCGAGTAAAATTGAGCAGACGCATTGGCTGCAGTATTTAGCGCAAAATTTGCAAGTGACCGAACAAATTTTGCGCGAAACTTTGCCGAAAAAAGAAAAGTTTGAAGGGCCAAAAAATTTTTTTTCCGCGATTTCCGTGAAAGGCCGCCAATTGCTTTTGCTCCAAAGAATTTTAGCCATTACTTTAAAGCATCCGGCGACCCTGCCTTTTTTGATTGACAATCTGCCGCCGGAAATCGTTAGCGAAAAAAATCTCCATGAACTTTACAAACAATTAATAATTTATTATACTAAAGATATTAAAAGTCAGCTTGAAGATTTTAAATATCAAAATTTTCATCTTAAAATTAAAGAAGAAAAACTTGATTTATTAGCTGACGAGCTTACCCTCTTAGCCGAGAAGGATTTTTTTGATTTTGACTTTGAAGCCATTGAAGAAGAATTGATTAAAGCCGTTAATTTCGCGAAAAAAAATTATTATTCTTCGCGTTTAAAAGATCTGGAAGAAAGAGTTAAGGTCGCCGAACGTCAAAAAGATGAGCCTACGATCAAACAGACAATGGCCCAATTTAATGAAATTATCGCCCAACTTAAATTATTAGAATGATTACAGTTTTTAGCTTATAGCTTTTAGGTTTATCCAAGCAAGCTACAATCTATAAGTTATAAACTACAAGTTTACATATGGCAAAAAAGAAACAAAAATTAAGCCAGAAAAAAAACAAAAAGAAAAGCGGAAAAAGAAAAGCCGGCCGGCCGCGCGGCTCTAGCGCCAAAGTCAAGGCGACCATTGACGAGAAGATAGTGGATAAATTGATTAATAAAGGACGGGTGCGCGGTTTTATTACCGAAACCGAAATTTTGCATACTTTTCCGGAAGCGGAAGAATATTTGGATGAATACGAGAAGTTTTTAAATAAAGTTCACCACCTGGGTTTAACCATCATTGAAGCCGAAGGCGGCATTTTAGCATTGGCGGAAAAAAAATCAGAAATTTTAAATCAACTCGGTTTGACCGCCAAGCAGAGAAAAAAACTGGAAATCGGCGACATCTCCGCGGATTCAATCCAAATGTATTTGCGGGAAATCGGCAAAGTGCCGCTTTTAAAAGCGGATGAAGAAATTTCTTTGGCGAAAAAATCCGAGCGAGGTGACCACGAAGCCAAAAAGAAACTGATTGAAGCGAATTTGCGGCTGGTGGTTTCCATTGCCAAACGTTTTACCGGCAAGAGTTTGTCGCTTTTGGATTTAATTCAGGAAGGCAATATCGGCCTGTTTCGGGCCGTGGAAAAATTTGACTACCGCCGCGGCTATAAATTTTCCACTTACGCCACTTGGTGGATTAGGCAAGCGATTACTCGGGCTTTAGCCGATCAATCGCGCACGATTAGGATTCCGGTTCACATGGTGGAAACGATTAACAAATTTAAGCAGGCGGAACGCCAATTAATTCAGGATTTGGGCCGTGAACCCCTGCCTGAAGAAATCGCGGCGGAAATGGGCGAGCCGCTTGACAAAGTTTTGCATATCATTAAAATTAGTCAGGATACGATTTCCATTGAAACTTCAGTCGGTGAAGACGATGAGGACAGTACTTTGGAAGATTTTATTGAAGATGTCCGTACCGTCACCCCGGATCGAGCCGCGGCCTTGCAGCTTTTACGCGATTACGTCAAAGACGTGATTAAAGATTTAACGCCGCGCGAGCAAAAAATTTTGGAAATGCGCTTTGGCTTGCTTGACGGCGTGGCGCATACTTTGGAAGAAGTCGGTCATGAATTTGACGTCACCCGCGAACGGATTCGGCAAATTGAAGCCAAGGCTTTGGAAAAAATTGAAAAGCACAAGTTGATTGAAAAACTGAAGGATTATTAAAAATTCCTAAATTCTGAGGTAGCTCAATGGCAGAGTCCCGCGGCCGCGGGATTAATCAGCGGGTTGTTGATTTTATGAAATATACAGTGTATATTATCAAAAATCAACATGGCGCACTATACATTGGTCAGACGGGAAATATTTATAATCGATTAACCTCTCATAATGAAGGGAAAGTTTTTTCAACTAAAAATAGAGGACCTTGGTACTTAATTTATTCGGAAGAGTTTAATTCAAGAAGCGAAGCGATGAAGCGGGAGAAATTTTTGAAAAAGCAAAAAGGAGGTGATGTTTTAAAACGTATTGTTGAGAATAAAGAAGATTAAGCTCTGGGGTAGCTCAATGGCAGAGCGGCTGACTGTTAATCAGCGGGTTGTGGGTTCGAATCCCACCCCCAGAGCTTAATTTTTTTAATTTATTCTCTTGGTTCAATGGCTGAGTCAACTGGTTGTGGGTTGAGCGAAGCGAAATCCCGCGGCTGCGTTGATTCGAATCCCACCCCCAGAGCTTAGGAATTTTTTAGTAATCCCGACTCCATTCGAATTCTTTGATGGTTTGAAAACATTCAAACCTTTTCAATTATTTTAAAATCAGTTATAATACAAATGCTTATATTTTCATTTGTAAAATGCCATTTTTAACTAAAAAAACTTTAATCTTTTCAGTATTTGGCCTGGCGGCCTTGATTTTAATTTTGTGCTCCAGTGCTTTGATTCCGGCGATTAATACCCCCCATTGCTTGGCGACTGATACCATGCCCGGCTCTCATTTTCAGCTTTTAAGTAATATCCAGGGTATTATCTTAAGTCCATCAGAACTTCTTTTTGTTTTATTTATAGTTGGCGCGCTGGCTTTAAATTTAAATATTTCTTTTTTGCCGTTTTTGATAAATGAGGCGATAATTATTTTTCACCAAATTAGGCAGTGGTTCGGCAGTTTCCGGCAGTTTTTTTATTTAACAACAATTTTTAGCCAAGGCATTTTAAACCCCAAAACTTTTTAATTTGAAAAATCTTACTTTTAATTTTATCTTGAGGAAAGAACTCAAGACGAAATTTTGAAAGTAAGATTTTTTGCGTGTTTAACTAATAATTAATAATTATGAGTCAACTAAAAATCAATAAAGATGGATTAGGGAAGAAACTGTTCCAAAGCAATAGATTTATCTCTATATTGAATCTGACTTTAGTTTTGCTTTTAATGGCAGTTTTAGCGGCTAACCAGTTAATCATTTGGCAGGTTAAGGGTTTGATGAAAATGCCGAAAATGTCCATGAATTTTTCTTGGTTGACCGCGGCGTCAAAAAGTTCTGGTTCGCCGAATTTAAGCGGTGATGCCACTAATGATGCGATGAAACTTGTCATTTCCCAAGGCGTGCCGGCAATTTATGGTGCTGAACTTAATGTTTCTTTCGACGCGGTTGAACAATCAATGAATATGATGAAACAGTTTGATCCGACTTACGGCCAAAACAAAATTACCTTAGCCGGCTCGGATTTACAGCGTTTTATTGACGTGGGCTTGAAAATTTCTTGTGAATATTGCTGCGGCGCCAAAGCGATTATTAATCAAAATGGCCAAGCCGCTTGCGGCTGTGCTCACTCGCAAGCGATGCGGGGCTTGCTCGCTTATCTGATTAAAAATCACGCAAGCGAATATTCAAATGACGAATTACTGCGCGAATTGGCGCGCTGGAAAGGAATGTATTTCCCCAAACAAATGATTGCCAAATTAGCCGGCCAAATGCAAGGCCAGTCCTTTACGCCGGACACTGCTTCTTTGGTTTTAGGCCTTAAGCTGCCGAATTACGGTAAAGGTTCAGCACAAGCACCCCTGCCGTCAGATATTAATAATCTGCCGAGTATGGTTGGCGGGTGTTAAAAAACTAATAACTAAAATTTAATAATTAATATCTAAAGAATATGGAAAATCAAGATTTAATCAATAAACTTAAAGATGAGGTCTTAAAAGATTTGAATCTTAACCAAAAATCAAAAACAAAATTTAATTTTGGTAATTTCGGCCTGACTTTGCTTTTAGCGCTTTTGGCGGTTGTGGCTTTAAGTCAAACTGTCGCTTCCGCCGCGATTCTTAATAAAATTCAGAATTCATCAGTGACTTCGGCTTTGGTTGGTCAAGGGGCGGCATCAAGCAATTTGCCAAGCAATGTCCAAAATTTGCCGAATATGGTGGGAGGGTGTTAGATATGAAATTAAATTTTTCAGTTCGCCAAATGATTTTTGGCTTAGCTTTTGTCTTGATTTTGGCGGCAACCCTCATTGGATTAGCTTTGAATCTCCAATCAGTTTCTGTCATTAACCAAAAAGACAAGAGTGCGAAAGAAGCGGAGCGGCCCGCAGAATTAAGTATTACCGCATTGGTTGATTCAAATTGTCTTGAATGTAACAGTCTAAAACCTTGGATCGATGCGATTAAAACCAAAAATGTTAAAATCACTTCGGAAAAAACCGTAGAAATTTCCAGTCAGGAAGGCAAAGATTTAATCGCTAAATTTCAGATTGCCAAAATTCCCTCATTAATTATCAGCGGTGAGTTAATCAAAGACCAAGAGGTAAGTCAGCTTTGGCAGAATTTAGGCGAAATTATTGACAATCAATTTGTCTTGCGCCAGACCGGCGCCCCTTATTTGGATTTAGCCGCTAATGAAATTAAAGGTTTGGTCAAAATAACGCTTTTAACCGATAAAAACTGCGCTGATTGTTATGACGTTACCCGCCATTTGGCGATTTTATCACAACTTGGTATACCGATTGTGAATCGTCAGATTTTAGATTCTAGCGACAATGACGGAAAAAAATTAATCCGTGACTACCAAATTAAACTTCTTCCAACTTTAATTTTGGAAGGGGATTTAGCGGTTTATCCGACGCTCAAAAATATCTGGACGCAGGTCGGCACGATTGAAAGCAACGGCGCTTATGTTTTTCGCACCGGTGTGACACAGATGGGCGTTTATCGGGATTTAAGTTCGGGCAAAATTGTTAAACCCCAGCCCGCCACTAACCAAATCAATACTCAAAGCAACCAATAATGAATTTTTTTTCGGCTTTAAGGTTAGTTTTAACTAAACCGGCTTATTTGATTTTGGCGGTGAGCGCGGGAATTTTGATTTTGCTTTTTAATCTTTTGATTTTTGATTTAAATTGGCTTTGGTATCTAATCGGAAGCGGTCAAATGAATTCTGGCGAATTTATTTGGCTCGTTGGGGGCGTAATTTTATTTAAAATCAAATTAAGCTGGCTTTCAGCAATAGTGATGGCAATTAACGCGATTTTTTTTGGCGTTAATTTAGCCCTTTTAATTTTTTATTTAAAAAAAGGGCTAAGAAGCTTGATGGCCAGTCAAACCAGTTTAATCAGCCTAATTTTTAGTTTTTTGGGTTTTGGCTGTTTGTCCTGCGGTTCAATTATTTTAACCGCCATTTTCGGCCTAAGCACTGCTTTTCTGGTTATCAATTTTTTGCCTTTTAACGGCTTGGAATTTGGTTTAATTTCTATTTTATTATTAATCGTTTCTATTGTTTCATTAAGCGGGAAAATCAGTGGATTATCACTTAACTGTCAAAGGTATGAAAAAAATTAATTTTTTAATTCTGCTTTTGATTTCAATCTTGGCTTTAGGTGGCTGTTCAAAGAAAAACCAAAATAAATTAAGTGAATCAAATTTATTAGAAATAAATCAGCCCCAGGCCGCGATTAATTTGCCAGCGCAAACCGTGTCAGGCATTACGGCTCAAGTTCAAGAAGTGACAAAACAAGGGGGAAAAACTTTTGTCAAAGTGAGCATGGATAATCATCAGTATGATTTGGCCGGTTTTGATATTTTTAGTCAGACTAATTTGGCTGGCGCGCCCTTGGCGGTTTTTCGGGTGATTGAGTCAGGTTCAGGCGGCCATCATTTAAAAGCGGAATTGATGTTTAACGGCGAATTAAGCGGCAAATTAATTTTAGCTTTAGGCAAAGATTATATTTTTGATTTTAATCTTTAAATGTTTATTTTTTATTCCAAAAAATATTCGCCGATTATTTGGGCGATTGCCAGTGGCGTTAGTCTCGCTTTAGTTTTATACTTAATTCAGGCCGCGGGCATGCAAAGCTGGACCGGACCCATTTCTTTTTTTAAAAGCAAGTGGTATTTCATTTTGCCTTTGATTTTGGGTTTTGCCGTTCAAGTCTGGTTATGGCGGAAAATAAAATTTCTGCACGAGAAACATTTAGGGATAGTGGCGGCTTCCGGCGGTGTTTCTGGCTCGGCGATGATTGCCTGCTGTTTGCATAATTTTACTCCGATTTTAGGGATTTTAGGCATTAACGCCCTAGCAACAATTTTAGCCGCTTATCAGGATTATATTTTTTCCGTGAGTTTAATTTTTGTCATTTTTGGCTTGATTTATCTTTATCAAAAATATTTGAAAGCCAAAAGAAATTATTTTATCTTAACTAATAACGCCGTTTGTCATTAGTGTTGATCACAAAGTATAATAAAGGAGGTGGTAAAAATGGATAAACATTATTGCCAGATTAATACCCAAGGCTTTGCCTTGGCATTTGCTGGCGTCGCGGCCATTATTTATTTGCTTTGTACGATTGTCGTGGCATTTTTGCCGGATTTAGCCCTGCAGCTTTTTGGTTCGCTCGTTCATCTGGTTAATTTAGAAAAAGCGGCTGATATGAGATTGACTTTGGTTGGCTTTGTTTCCGGCTTGTTCCAGGCGGTCATTTACACTTATATTGGCGCTTGGTTAGTGGCTTGGCTGCATAATTTATTTTGTAAGGAGTAGGATTATTTTTCATCTTATAGTAGCGGAGAAGATATAAAAACTGATGTTTTTATTATTGTCTTTTTATTTTTTTCTTGCTATAATAATATTGATATGAAATTAGCCCTAATAACTTGGTTATTAATCAGCTTTATCGGCATCGCGGTTTTTGGCTTTTTATTGATGTTTCACGGCACGGAACACTTGCCAAGCGGTTGTATTGCCGCTAATGCCGCTGTCGCCAGCTGTCTGAAAGACAAAGGCGGGCTTCTGATATATGCTTTTCATTTTGACATTTTCCGCAGTTTTTCCGAAGCGATTTTAATTTCTTTTTTTATCAGCCTATTTTTAGCCTTTTTATTTATCTTGCAGACTTCACTTTGGCAGAAAAATATTTTAAAAGTAGCTTTTCCCCAAATTAGTTTAGCCGCGGAACAAGGCGTCATTAATTATTTAAGCCAGAGAAAATTGAGCCATTGGCTTAAATTTCACCAAAACAGCCCAACCATAATTTTTTAGGCAGAAGGTAAATTTTTTCAGTTTATCTTGTCTGCCTTTGTCCCTTATGACCGAGGGATTTTTGTTTACTAATTAAAAAATTATGGTTATGCAAAATAAATCTAATTTCATTTATCGTTATAAAGAAATTTATCTTGGGCTATTCTTCGCCGCAATTATTTTAGCGGGCATTGTCTGGCTCGCCAGAACGACGAGCGAGAAAAATAAAATATCTAATCAAAACCAAATTAAGAGTTCAACTTTATTATTAGCGGAAAGTTTTTATGATTTTGGCACGATTTCCATGGCCGCGGGCAAAGTCAGCCATAAATTCAATATTGAAAATGCGGGTGATGAATCATTAAAATTAAAAAAGATGTATACTTCTTGTATGTGCACTCAGGCGTTTTTTAAGACTGATCGGTCGCGCCGGGGACCATTTGGCATGCCCGGCCACGGCGTGGTGCCGTCGTTAAACGAAACTTTGGAAGCCAATCAAGACGCGGAAATTGAAGTGATTTTTGATCCGGCGGCGCACGGGCCATCCGGCGTCGGTCCGATTAGCCGGATTGTTTATCTGGAAGACGAATCAGGCCAGGTCAGCCAAATCCGAATTTCCGCCGTGGTTACGCCTTAACTTACTAACATAAAATTATGAGTAAAAAATTTATTATTTTAGCGGGCTTGGCTTTATTGATTTTGGTCTTAGCCGTGGGTTTTAAAACCAGTGACTTCAGTACCAGTTTGGTTTGGCAGCTTAGCAATGGCGGCCAGTGGCTTTTGCCTTTAGTCATTGTCGCTTCATTAATTGACAGCATTAATCCTTGCGCTTTTTCCGTTTTACTTTTAACGATTGCTTTTTTGTTCAGTTTAGGCAAATTGCGGGAAAAAATTTTGGTCATTGGCAGCTTTTATATTCTCGGACTTTTTGCCGTTTATCTGGCGATTGGTTTGAGTATCTTGCAAGTTTTACATCTGTTTAATACGCCGCATTTTATGGCCAGACTCGGCGCTTTTCTCTTAATTATTTTAGGTGTGATTAATTTGATCGGTCATTTTTGGCCGAGCTTTCCGATTAAATTCAGAATTTCGGCAAAATTCCATCGCCCCATGGCTCAATTAATGGAAAAAGGTTCGTTGCCCGCGGCTTTTGCCCTAGGCGTGCTGGTTGGTTTATGCGAATTTCCCTGCACCGGCGGGCCGTATTTAATGGTTTTAGGTTTGCTTCACGATCAGTCCACCTATCTTAAAGGATTAGCTTATCTGATTTTCTATAATTTGATTTTCATTTTGCCCTTGGTGATTATTTTGATTTTGGCGAGTGAGAAAAGTTTGATGGAAAAAGTGGATAATTGGCGCCGAGTTGAAACTGGAAAAATGAAAATTTATTCCGGTTTAGCGATGATTATTTTGGGAATTTTAATTTTCTTTTTGTAGTTCAATAATTGGCAGGGATTGCTTCGTCGTCATCCCGTAGTCGCGGGATTCCTCCTCGCAATGACAACGTAATAGTAGATGTCATTGCGAGCGATCCGCCAGTTGGCGGAAAGCGAAGCAATCTCATTTGCTCTAATTAGTTCACAATTAATTTATTAAATTTATGAATGAAATAAAATCTAAATTAAACGATTTTAACAATCAGCCTGATTTTTCTGAAATGATTAAAAAAATTGAGGCTTTGAAAAAATCAGGCACGGTGGATTTGTCCACCGAAGAAGATTTAAGCATTGCGGTGATGAATTTAATCAGTTTGGAAGAGCATTTCTTTTTTACTGCGGAAAAAACCGGCCAAGAAAATTATTTTGATCTGCTCAAAGAGGTTCGCGAAATCAGAAAAAAACTTTTGGCCCGCTTAATCAGCGCTCACGAGGGCGAGACTTGGTGCGTCTCAAAGCATTTGCTCGCCACGACCATGCGTTTGATTGAAGTGGGCGCAAAGCTTTATTCGGATAAAAAAGAAAATGAAGCCAAAGAAATTTTTAACCAGGCCCAAAAAATTTACACCTTGTTTTGGGGCTTGCGTCTAAAGTTAATTGATATTTCCGGCTTAAAGCAAAAAGCCGCCGCTGATCAGCCCTGGACACTCCAAGATATTGTCAATAAAATGGTGGATTGCTGCGAGGAATAATAAAAATTAATCTATGAATAAAAAAATTGTTATTTTATTTATTTTCGCCATTTTAGTTGTGACCGGGTTTTTTATTTGGCAATTTGTTTTGAGCGAACCAAAGCCAGATGATAATTCGGCTTTGGCTGATTTTGCCCAATGCTTGAGCGAAAAAGGTTTAGTGATGTATGGCGCAAACTGGTGCTCCCATTGCCAGCGAGAAAAATCTCGGTTTGGCGAAGCTTTCCAATTTGTTAATTACGTGGAATGTCCGCAGGATCCAGAAAATTGTTTAGCCGCCGGCATTGAAGGTTATCCGACTTGGGTGACGGCTGATGGTCAAAAATATGAAGGTGAGCAAGGGTTAGAAAGACTATCCCAAATTAGCGGTTGTGAATTAATAGTTAAAGATTAGCTTTCAAGATTGCCATTAAAGTCAATAAAAAAACTTGACTTTATTTTTTTTATATTAGAAGATATAGATATGAACTAATAGATTGATTTTAAATTAATTTCCTCTAAAAAAGATGAGGAGACGTTTTTAATTATTAAATTTTAATTGGGGAAAAATCTTCATGGTGAGTCATAATAGCAGTAATGGTAATGCCAATGGTATTGTCAAAACCATTGATAAAAAGAAATTTTTATTTATTTCCAGTGACGCTGATAGTATTGATTTAGCCTGGCATATTTCGCGGGAAGGTCATTTGGTAAAATATT
The DNA here is from genome assembly GCA_035289505.1 of Patescibacteria group bacterium. Classification (GTDB taxonomy): domain Bacteria; phylum Patescibacteriota; class Patescibacteriia; order Buchananbacterales; family UBA6539; genus HO2-39-17. The sequence goes on from DATDWV010000055.1 coordinate 10,630, forward strand.
TCATTGAAGAAATTGATTCCAAAGAAATTGGCGATGGTTTAGTGGAAAAAACTGATGATTGGCAAAAAGAAGTTGATTGGGCGGATGTCATTATTTTTGACGATGTTTTGGGACAGGGCAAAAAAGCCCAGCAATTAAGAAAACAGGGGAAATTCGTGGTGGGCGGCACGCCCTACACCGACCGGCTGGAAGACGACCGTTCTTTTGGTCAAGAGGAATTGAAAAATGCCGGCATTGCCATTATTCCCCATTCTGATTTTGAATCCTTTGATGAAGCGATTAAATTTGTCACCGAACATCCGGGCAGATATGTCATTAAACCAAGCGGTGAAGCCCAAAATATTAAAAGTTTCGTTTTTTTGGGTGAAGAAGAAGACGGCCGCGACGTGATTCAGTTGCTTAACGAATACAAAAAAGCTTGGTCAAAAAAAATTAAATCGTTTCAACTCCAAAAAAGAATTGTCGGCGTGGAAGTGGCGGTCGG
>DATDWV010000056.1:0-2111 GCA_035289505.1 Patescibacteria group bacterium
AAGTGAGAAAAATTAAACCAAACAAAACGAGAAAAAAAATCGCGCCGATCAGGACGTAATCAAATTTACCGAAATTGTTTTTTTTAAAATGAAAAAAACGAAGCAAACGATTTCTTTTTCTTTGGGCGGAAAAAACGCGCATTATTTAGAAATTAAAAAATTTAATTACTATAAATCTTTTACTAATTTATGAAACTGCTCGCCGCGATCGGATTCATTGATGAATAAATTAAAAGAGGCGGAGGCCGGAGAAAGCAAAATGGTATCGCCTTTTTTAGAAAAACTTTTCGCTAAACCAATGGCCGCAGACATTGTTTTAACCTTGTTAACAATTGGCTCAAAATTGAAATTTTTTAACGGCTGAATAATCTGACGGCTGCCTTCACCGTCAAATAATATTAAGGCTTTACAAGTTTTTTTTATCATCTTGGCTAATTCTTGATATTTGTCAGACGGTATGCCTTTTGAAGTTCCGCCGGCAATGAGGATAATTTTTTTCGGCTGTAGGACGCGGAGTGCTGCCATGGTCGCGTCAGGTGTAGTCGCGGTTGTATCATTAATGTATTTTACGCCGTTTTTTTCTCTAATTAACTCAATTCGTCCAGGCAAACCCTTAAATTTATTCAAAGCTGCCTTGATTTCTTTTGGTTTAATACCAAAAATTCCGGCAACCGTGATCGCAGCCAAAAGATTTTCTAAGTTATGCTCGCCAATAAGTGGGTAAGTGGATAAGTTAGTAAGCGAATAAGTTTGACCGTCTTTTCGGAAAAAAATTTGTTTATTTTTGATAAAGCAGCCGTTTTGTTCGACAAAATATTTTTTAGAAAACCAAAATCTTTTAGCCCTGACTTTTTCGCCAAGCTTTTTGGTTTCAAGATTATCTAAATTCAAAACGACAAAATCATTTTTTGTTTGATTTTTTAAAATATTGGCTTTGGCCAAAATGTAATCTTTCATTTTGGCGTAACGATTTAAATGATCCGGATAAATATTAGTCAAAACCGCGATTGCCGGACTTAATTGATGTTCGCCTAAAATTTCTAATTGCCAGCTGGAAAGCTCTAAAACTACAAAATCATCATCTTTAATCTGATCTAAAATTTCTAACATCGGCTTTTGCGGCAAGCCCGCCAGCCAGATTTTAGGTTTTAGGTTGTCCCGATTTTTCCCAAATCTCTGATTTGGTGAAAAATCGAGGATCCCGCCTTGGCGGTGATAGCTTGTAGCTTGTAGGAGTTCATATATTAAGGCCGTGGTGGTTGATTTGCCGCGAGTGCCGGTGACGCCGATAATTTTTGCCAGACAATTTTTAAAAAATAAACTGGCTTCATTTTCAATCGGAATTCCAGCCTTTTTGGCGATTTTTAAATATTTTGATTCAGCCGGCACGCCCGGATTTTGGATAATTAAATCAGCATTTTTAAAATCAATTTCTCGGTGATAGCCAAGCGCTAACTTGATCCCTTGATCGCTTGATCTCTTGATCACTAGTTTATCTAAAGACCGCTCAAGTTCCGCTTTAGTCTTCAAGTCGGTCACCGTCACTTTAGCGCCGTGCTTAATCAGCCAATTAACGCAAGCGGCTCCACCGCCGTGGAGCCCCAAACCCATCACCGTCACTTTTTTATCCCTAAAATTCATACTTGACAAATATTTTAAATGTGATATACTATAATTAATCACTACGAAAAAGACCCTTGTGGGGTTCCGTCCCTACCGGGGGCTTTTTCTTTTCCACGGCAATTTAAAGATGGCATAATATAATCTAAGATAATTTTTTTTCGCCATCCCCCTGCAAAACAAGATTTTGCATATCCCACACAAGATATCTAAGCACAGATGAATCGTCTGATTTAGTTTTGCTATTAAGCAGCTTTTGAATATTTCTTAAAAATTCCTGTTTTGCCCTTGTTAATGATTCTTTAGCGGAATTTCCCTTAATAAGAGTCGTAATCACAAGATTTGATGGTTCAAGAAAAAACCCGGCAAGATTATCTTCAGTAGGCCGAGTACGATATTTTTCAAGATAAATAAGGACAAAATCCTCTTGGTATCCGATATAAGTAGTATCAGCATACCCTGCAACTTCTTTACCGAGAACTCGCGCTGAG
>DATDWV010000057.1:0-2955 GCA_035289505.1 Patescibacteria group bacterium
ATATTATGTTTATTCTTCGGCTACGGTGAAAAAATATCTTTATCAGGTTTATCCCAATTTTTCCAAAGACCGGGTGGCGGGGAGTATCAAAGTCAAAGTGATTTCCATTGGGCCCGGCGGGCAAACCGTTGGTTTAGACGAACGCAAATGGCTTTCGCAGGAAGCCGGCGCGCCGACTTACACTTTGATTTACGGCGGAAAAATCGCGATGATTGCCGTTAATTCGGATAACCGCCCAATCGGCATTTTAATTGAGGATAAAAATATTTTTCAAACCCAAAAAATGATATTTGAATTTACTTGGAGCAAATTGTAATTTTATGATCACGCAAATAAAACCAGTGCAAATCGTAGTCTTGGCGGCGGGGATAGGCAAACGGATGGGAATTGACGTGCCAAAAGTTTTAATTCCCTTGAAAAGCAAAGTTCTGATTAATTATCTGCTTGAAGCGATTAAAAAATCTGGCGTTGATCAAAATCCGGTGATTGTCGTGGGTCAAAAAGCGGAAGAAGTTAAAAAAGAGCTGGGTCCAAAATATAATTACGTGTTTCAAGAACAGCAATTGGGGACAGGCCACGCGGTGATGGCCACCAGAGAAATTTTGGAAAATAAGGCGGCTAACATTTTGGTTTTATACGGGGACATGCCATTGGTTACGGCGGAAACAATAAGGCGTTTGGCGCAGACGCAGCAAGAAAAAAAATCCGCGATAACAATGACGATCGTCAAAGTGCCGGACTTTAATGATTGGCGGGCGATTTTTTACGATTACGGCCGGATCATTCGCGACGAAAAAGGAAATTTAATTAAAAATGTGGAAAAGCGCGATGCCACGTCAGAACAACTTGCCATTACCGAAGTCAACCCAAGTTTTTATTGCTTTGACGCGCATTGGCTTTGGCAAAACATTGATCAATTAAAATCGGAAAACGCGCAGAAAGAATACTATTTAACCGACTTGGTCGGTTTAGCCTGCGAGCAAGGCCAAAAAATTTCCATGGTTGACATTAACCCAGCGGAAGCTTTGGGGGCCAATACCTCGGAACAATTACAACTATTGGCCAAATTAATTAAGTAGTATTTGGTAGCAGTCGTTCCTTGACTAAATGAGGAGGTGAAAATCGTGGGAAGAATAATTGTTGGTTTTGGGATTAACCCAGAGATTAGCTTTAGCTTTGACGAAAGCGATATGAGCCAGAAAGTACCGGCTAAAATTGCCATGGACATTGCCGGAACATCTGTTAATGTCGCTTTTAACCTGTGTCAATGGGGACACAAAGTGAAGCTGTTGGCGGCTATTGGTGAAGAGTGTCCGTATCGGGATTTCTTGGCGCGGACGCTGGAAAAACGAGGAGTCGCTCATCATCTCTTTGAAGCTAAAGAGCGGACTTCAATGGCGGCTGTTAGCTTGCCTCATAACGGATCGCGACAAGAGCGGTCCAAGATCTTTTCGGACAAGCCGCCATACATAAAGCTGCCGCTGACTGAAATTGGTGACATAGTTTATGGCGAAATTCCGGATGTGGTTTTGGCCACAGGCGTCACCCCGGAAGAGTCAAGGATGGTGCACGCGATGTTTGATGCCGCGCCTGAACATGCCTTGAAGGTATTAAATCCGCGGCATAGTTTGATCACCGACACGCCATTATTTGAGGCCTTGCTAGAAAAGACCACAATTCTGGCGGTCAACGAAGATGAATTTTTGTCTTATGTCGCCAATCACCATGTGACCTTTGAGGAAATGGCCAGGATGCATCAGTTAGGGCCGACCATTGTCCTAGTCACCCGCGATTCGCGAGGGGCGATGCTTAGCATCCGCAACGGATGCCAAATTGATCAACCGGTGATCAAGATCGGTTCGATGCTTGATGAAGTCGGTGCCGGTGATTGCTTTCTGGCTTACTTTGTCCACGCGCTTTTAAAGCACGTGGAAATGACGTACGCCATGAAGTTCTCCGCTACCGCCGCCGGAATCAAGGTGACAAAAATCGGAGGCAGCAACGTACCCACAAAAGAAGAAGTGGAAAATTCACTTCATCTAATTGATCTTTGCCAGGCGGCTCTCTGAGTCGCCTTTTTCTTTTTGTCAAAATAAGTTGATAATGATAAAATCTAAACACTATGAGAATTATTGCCGATTTGCATCTACATTCAAAATACGCCCGGGCTTGCTCCAAAGATTTGGATTTGGAGCATAATATGATTTGGGCAAAGAAAAAGGGGATAAATATTGTCGGCACCGCGGATTTCACTCATCCATCTTGGTTTAAAGAGTTAAAAGAAAAATTAGTTGAAGAAAGATCGGGATTATATAAATTAACCTCCCATAATTCCCCCCTTAATAAGGGGGGAACACAAGGGGGGTCTGTTCTTTTTATGTTAACCACAGAGCTTTCCTGTATTTATTCGCAAGGCGGAAAAGTTCGGCGTATTCATTTATGCATTTTTGTGCCAGATTTGGCAACGGTGGCTAAAATTAACGACGCTTTATTGAAAAGAAAAGTTAATTTGTCCGCTGACGGCCGGCCGATTATGGGGCTTTCCGCGATTGAACTGACAAAAATTATTTTAGATTGCAATCCGAAAGCTTTAGTGATTCCGGCGCACGCTTGGACGCCGTGGTTTTCGGTTTTTGGTTCGTATTCCGGTTTTGACACTCTAGAAGAATGTTTTGGCGAGATGACCAAATATATTTACGCCATTGAAACCGGCTTATCGTCTGATCCGGCGATGAATTGGCGGCTTTCGGCCTTGGATAAAATCACTTTGATTTCCAATTCTGACGCTCATTCTTCGGCGAATTTAGGCCGGGAAGCCAATGTTTTTGAAATTTCCGAAAATAAATTAAGCTATGACGAGATTTACCGCATCATTAAAGAAAAAGACAAAAAAAGTTTTTTATACACCATTGAATTTTTTCCTGAAGAAGGCAAGTATCATTTTGACGGCCATCG
>DATDWV010000058.1:0-4342 GCA_035289505.1 Patescibacteria group bacterium
CCAAGGCAACTAAGCGCGGATTAATCGTATATAAAATTAAATAGGAAAATAAAGCCAAGAGCAAACCCGTAAGCGAGCCGGTGATAAATTCTTTGGCTTTGCCCACCCGATCCGGACTGCCGCCTGAAGTGAGCCACAAAAATCCGCCGACCATAATCATAATCGCGGCTAAGATTGCGGCTAAGCCCACACCATAGCGATAAACCGCGCTGATATATTGGCCGATCCATTCAATCGGGCAATCTTGATTTTGAGGGCATGGCTGAAAATTTTCTGTGCCAAAATCCCCGATATTAATTTGTATTGTCGGTTTAACCGGAGTAGTGGAATCGATTCGAACTGGCTCGGCAGGAGAGGCCAAAACCGGCGGAGACGATAAAAGAAAATAAGAAAATAAAAAAATAAGAAAGTAAGAAAATAAAAATTTAGTTTTATAAGTTTTTATAATAAAATTCATAAAAGCACGAGATTTTAAACAACTTAATGTCATTGCGAGGAGGAGGTCGCCTCAGACGACCGACGACGAAGCAATCTCGACTAATTTGGACTGGATTGCTTCGTCGTCCCGCGGCCGCGGGACTCCTCGCAATGACAATTTTAATCATTGGATTTTGTTTGGGATTTATCCGCCGGCTGACGGATCGCAATGACAGAGCGCTATCGGCTAAGCTCGCTGATAATAATTCGCTCATACGTTGCCAAAGGCAGGGCGCCGCGCACTTTAACCCCGTTAATAAAAATCGTGGGCGTGGCTTCCACGCCGGCGGCATAACCGGCTTTCATGTCATCTTCAATTTCCGGCAAATATTTCTGCGACTTTAAGCAAGTGCCGAATTGAATATTATTTAAACCGATTTGCACCGCATATGTTTTTAGGCTCGCTTCTGACAAATTATCTTGATTGTCAAAAATCTTGTCATGCATTTCCCAAAATTTTCCTTGTTCATGGGCGCAATTGGCCGCCACCGCCGCCAAAAGCGCTTCGGGATGAGTTTCGGTAATCGGAAAATCGCGGTAAATAAATCTGACTTTATCGCCGTAGTCGCGCCGAATTTGCTCCAAGACCGGTTTTACTTCTTTGCAAAAAGGGCACTGAAAATCGGAAAATTCCACCATCACCACTTTCGCCTCTTTCGGCCCCCAATTGGGATCGTCGTCGGTGGCCAAGGTCGGCAAATCCCCGGTTAGACTTCTGGGAAAAATCTCTTGAGGCGTTAACTCACCGCTTTTAACCAATGAAATGGTTTTCGCGACATAAAAAATCAAGGCCGCGGCAATGATTAAAAAAATCGCCAAAAAAACCAGGATCAGCCGCCCCCACCAGCGCTGAAACCATTTTTTTGCCTTTGGCCGGCTGGTTTTCGGCGTTTCAAAATCCGTTGTTTGAGTTTCGTCGCTATACATAAAATCAATAATATTATACCATAAAACTATGAGATAAGTTAAAATTCCAAATTCAATCCGCCAGCTGGCGGAGACCGAAGCAATCTCGAGATTGCTTCGTCGTCCCGACGTCAAAGTCGGGACTCCTCGCAATGACTTAGGTTATTTGTGATTTGAATATTGCAATTTATTTGAGATTTGGAATTTGGTGCTTGATATTTAATATTTATTTTTATGGACAACGAAATTTTATTGGAAAAAAAATTGGAAAAAAAGGCTGCCCGGCGGGACAAAAAAAGTAAACGCCGAATGAAGGTCAGCGGCAAAAATGTTTTAAAATTAAAAAAAATTATTGAAAAAAAGATTAAATGAACGGGTTTCAGGTTTTGCGTTGACATTTTTAAATATTTATGATAGACTTTTTGTATTATGGCAATTGATATTATTCAATTAGTTTCCGCGATTTTGTTAGTGACCGCGATTTTGTTCCAAAATCGCGGCTCCAGTTTAGGCGCGGCTTTCGGCGGCAGTGACAATATTTATCGCACCAAACGCGGCTTGGAAAAAAATCTCTTCATTCTAACGATAACTCTTGCTGTCATTTTTTTAGCCACGGCATTAATTAACGTCATCTACTAATCTTTTTTTCTCTCTGTAAAAAAATTAAAACAGAAAAAAATTTTTGTGTTAGGCAATTTTTCCTTTCAAAAAATTAAAGAGGCCGTCTCGCGAAAGTTAAGCCGCAAAATTAGCGCTTTGCCCCAAACGGCCGAAGCCGATTTTGCCGCGCAAAAAAATTTTGACAAAAAACTTGTTTATTCTTTGAGCGGGAAAAAAATTCCGAGTTTAAAACAGCTCAAGCATTTGCCGAAGATTTTAGACCAAAAGGAAAAATTATTGGCCGGCGGCTTAGCAATTTTAATTTTAATTTCCCTGATTTTTTTGGGCGCGACTTTTTATCTCCGAAATTTTTTGCCCACGCCTAAAATCGGCGGCGATTACACCGGCGGCTTAATCGGCGCGCCGCAATACATTAATCCGCTTTTAGCCCAAACTAACGACGTTGATTCTGATTTGACCCGGCTCATTTTTTCCGGCTTGCTCAAATTTGACGCCGATCTCCAGCCGGTTTTGGACTTAGCCGAAAAGTTAGACATTGCGGAAGATCAAAAAACTTACACGTTAACCTTAAAAAATGACGTCAAATGGCACGACGGCGAACCCCTTACGATTGATGACGTGATTTTCACTTTTCAAAGCATTAAAGATCCGGATTTTAAAAGTCCGCTCTTGATCAGCTTCCGCGGCGTGGAAGTTCAAAAAATGGACGAGCAAACTGTTAAATTTATTTTGCCTCAAGCTTATCCGGCTTTTAAAGAAGTGCTCACCGTGGGCATTTTGCCCGAACACCTTTGGGGCGAAATTCGGGCGATTAACGCCAACCTCACCGAATATAATTTGAAGCCTGTGGGCAGCGGGCCTTGGGAATTTAAAACTTTAGCCAAGGACCGGCTGGGCAATATTAAATCCTATACGCTAGCGCCGAATCCCGATTATTACGGCGCCAAACCCTTTATCCAAAAATTAATCTTTAAATTTTATCCGGATTTTGAGACGGCGGTGGCCGCTTTGAACAATCACTCGGTTGAAGGCATCAGCTTTCTTCCCAAAGAATTGAAAAGTCAACTCGCCAGCCAAAAAAATCTGAATTTTTATTCTTTTAATCTGCCCCAATATACGGCGATTTTCTTTAATCAAAAACAAAATGAAATTTTAAAAGAAAAAAATATCAGAACGGCGCTGGCCAAAGCGATTGATAAAAATCAAATTTTAAAAGAAGCTCTGCAATTAGAGGGGGCAATTATTGACGGTCCGATTCTTCCTGTCACTCTTGACGCGGAAAACCAATCAAAAGTTAATTTTAACGCCGAAGAAGCGTCAAAACTTTTGGATGAAGCGGGCTGGCAAAAAATTTCCGCTGACGACTATGGTCAATTTCTAAAAGAACAAAAAGAAAAACAAGCCACCTCAACCGTCAGTTTGGAAAATCAAAATCAGTCAACGGCCACGCCGCAAATTGAGGGAGAGGATGAAGAGGCTAAAACCAGCCAAGAAATCTTTCGCAAAAAAAGCGATAAAATTTTAGAAATTACTTTAACGACAGTTAACCAGCCAGAATACACCAAAGCCGCCGAACTAATCAAAAAATTCTGGGAGGATATCGGTTTAAAAGTTAATTTGCAGATTGTGGAAGGCGGCAAAATCAAACGCGAAATTATTAAACCGAGAAATTACCAAGCTTTGCTGTTCGGCATTAACGTCGGCTCCGATTCTGATCCTTATCCTTTCTGGCATTCTTCGCAAGCCGATGATCCGGGCTTAAATTTGGCCCAACTCGCCAATCGTGAGGCCGACAAATTGATGGAAGAAGCCAAAAAAACCGACGACGAACAAAAAAAAATTGAATTTTACCAAAATTTTTACAATCTCTTAAGCACGGAGTTGCCAGCCATCTTTTTATATAATCCCACTTACACCTACGTGGCTGACAAAAAAATTAAGGGCATCACCGCCGACCGCATTGTGACACCAGCCGATCGCTTTAATTCTCTCAGTGATTGGTACATTAAAACAAAAAGAATTTGGCACGGCGGACAGAATTAAGAAGTAGGAATTAAAATCTCTTTATTGCCTGCCGATGTGGTGAAATTGGCAAACACGCACGGTTCAGGGCCGTGTGCCGCAAGGCTTGTGGGTTCAAATCCCACCATCGGCACCAAAACAACAATTTTAAATTTTGAAATTAGAATTTTAATTCAATATTTTAATATTCAAATATTCGAAATTGATTTAAAATTAAAAATTGAAAATTATTTATTATGATAAAAAAAATTAAAAAAAATTATCGCCGAATCGGTCATAGAAAATCTTCTCCTAAGTCAGCGGCAAAACTAAAAAT
>DATDWV010000059.1:0-3247 GCA_035289505.1 Patescibacteria group bacterium
TGGCGACAATGATATCAATTTTTTTATTTTTAAGGGGTTTAATTAAATTACCATGATAAAATTTGATTTTAACGTTATGGATTTTCGCATTTTTTTTGGCGATTTTCAAAGCCGATGAGGAAATATCAGTGGCACAATAGGTTATAGGTTTTAGGTTATAGGTTTTAGGTAAAATTTTAGCTAAAGCAATAACAATACAACCTGAACCAGTCCCAACGTCAGCAATCATATAGCCGTCATTGCGAGGAGAGAGTCCCGACTTTATCTCGGGACGATTGACGAAGCAATCTCGAGATTGCTTCGCCCCGCGCCGCGGGGCTCGCAATGACGATATAACTTCTTCTGCTAATAATTCAGTCTCGGGGCGGGGGGTTAAAACATTTTTATTAACAATAAACTTTAAGCCGTAAAATTCCTTAAAGCCGCGCAGATAAGCGATTGGCTCGCCTTTCAAATGCCGCTTAATGAAATTTTGAAATTTATTTAGCTGGTCTTGGGTTAAATTTTTTTCCGGGTAAGTATATAGAAATGCTTTAGGTTTATTTAAAACAAAAGCCAATAAAACCTCGGCGTCAAGAGCAGAGGTTTTTATTGATTTACTTTTTAATTTTTTAATCGCCGAAATTAAAGCTTGACTAATCGTCATGAATAATTAGTTTTCAATTTTTCAATAATCGGATCAATTTTTCCTTCCATAATCGCGTTGATATTATGGAAGTTTTCATTTAAGCGATGATCGGTTATGCGGTCTTGGGGGAAATTATAAGTCCGGATTTTTTCGGCGCGCTCGCCAGTGCCGATTTGGGATTTTCTGGTTTTTCTTAATTCCTTGGCCTGTCTTTCCTGCTCCAGGGCCAAAAGCCGGGAACGGATAATTTGCAAAGCCTTGGCTTTGTTTTGGACCTGTGATCTTTCGTCTTGGCAAGCGACTACTAAACCAGTGGGCAAGTGCGTAATCCTAACGGCGGAATCGGTGGTGTTAACGCTTTGGCCGCCTTTGCCGCCGGCTCGATAAACGTCAATTTTTAAATCTTCAGGCTTAATCGCGAAATCAATTTCCTCGGCTTCGGGCAAGACGGCGACGGTTGCGGTCGAAGTGTGCACCCGGCCGTTTTTTTCGGTTTCGGGCACGCGCTGGACGCGATGAACGCCGCTTTCGTATTTAAGGAATTTATAAACGTTTTTTCCGGCAATTTCAAAAATAATTTCTTTAAAACCGCCTAAGCCGATCCGGTTCGCGCTTAAAATTTTTGTCTGCCAGCCTTGGTTTTCGGCGTAGCGGGAATACATCCGGAATAAATCAGCGGCAAAAAGCGAGGCTTCATCGCCGCCGGTGCCGGCGCGAATCTCCATAATAATATTTTTTTTGTCCATTGGGTCATGGGGCTTGAGCTCATCGTGGATGTCTCTCTCCAAATTCTTTTTTAATTCATTTAAGCTGTTTAATTCATCTTGAGCGATAGTCATTAAATCCGGATCAGTTTCTTCGGCTAAAGTGTTTTTTGCTTCAATTAGCTGAACTTCGGTTTTTTCCAATTCCTGAATTTTTTTTACGATTGGTTCAAGCCGGCTGAATTCCTGTCCCAAATCTTTTAGTTTTTTGGGATCATTAATCACTTCCGGCTTGGCTAAATCGTTTTTTATTTTTTCAAATTGATTGATTATTTCGGCAAATTTTTTTCCCATGATTTTCATTTTAACAAAAAACTCCACAAGGGAGTTTTTTGTTTTATTGAGTTATTTTTCCGCGATCTTCTTTAAAGTTTTTTTGCGTAAATCGGCTTTTTCTTTTTTCACTTTTTTCCCTTTGCGGCGGGCGGCAGCAGTTATTTTTTTTTCTAATCTTTCCTTGTATTTTTCCACGCGCCCGGAAGAGTCAATTAATTTTTGTTTGCCAGTGTAAAACGGATGGCAGTTTGAACAAATTTCCACCTGAATTTCCGGCAAGGTTGAGCCAACGACAAAAGTATTGCCGCAGGCGCAAGTCACCTTGGCATTTTCATAATATTTTGGATGGATTTCTGTCTTCATAAGTATAATACTAATAATGCTAATTTATGCGAATGATACTAATTACGAATAATTTATAATCCTTTTTGGTTTTAAGTAGTGGCTTCTAAAATTAATAATTAATCCTAATTTTATTTCAGCAGTATCCAGATATCTTTGCATCTGATAATAATCTTCTTTTCATTCGTATACTATTCGCATATATTAGCATTATATTCATTTTTTGGCAAGGGTTTATGATTAATTTTTGGCCCGCATCGCCTTGGAGTGTTGGGTTAAGGCGAAAATGCCGATAATTGAAGTATAAATAATGGCAAATTCCGCCGGCAGGCGATAGCGACCGGCGGAAAACGTCGCGGTTAAAACAAAAATAATCATAATCGCGGTCCAAATGACAATGTAGCTTTCGCCCAAAAAACGCGAGACAAAATGATTGCGCCAGCGCAAATATTCTTTGTCGGTCGCGTAAATGCCCAAAATCGCCAGATAAATAATGCCGACCGCGCTGGCTGAACTGTCAAAGATATTGGCGGAAAAAAAGTCAGCGATAAAAACAATAATGGTGACAATCGTCCAGAGGTCTAAAATGACTTTTAGCGTCCAGCGATGAAAAAGAGTTTTGGAATTGTTTTTGGCCATCAATTAATTATAGCACATTTTCTTAGAGATTTAAATTTTTTAGGTATTGACATTTATTTTAAGCGTTTATATAATAAAATTAGCACTCTAAAGTATAGAGTGCTAATCCAGTTAAAAACCTAATTTTTAATAGGACAAATTAGTAAATTTTTTTCAAAAAATGAATCAAAGACAGCAAAATTTGTTTAAAATTATTACCACCTCGTATATCAAAACCGCCCAGCCGGTCAGCTCAAAATTAATCGCCGAGGCCGGTGATTTTGATTTGAGTTCGGCCACGATCAGAAATGAAATGGCGGAGTTGGAGAATGCCGGCTATATTTTTCATCCTCACACATCAGCTGGGCGCGTGCCGACGGAAAAAGGCTATCTTTTTTTCGTTGACAATTTTTTAGCCGAAAAGCCTTTGCCGAAAAAACAAGAAACAACCCTTAATCAGGCAATTAAAAATCAAAAAAGATTTGAGACAATCATGCTTAAAGACTTGGCCAAAACTTTGGCGGAATTTTCGGAAAACGCGGTTTTCATCGCTTTTACCGACACTGATTTTTATTACACCGGCTTCGCCAATCTTTTTGCCCAGCCGGAATTTATTGAG
>DATDWV010000060.1:0-7578 GCA_035289505.1 Patescibacteria group bacterium
TGCTTAATTTTATGCTAAACATTTTTCAAAAATTTTCCGCTCATTCGCGCAATGCTTTAAAAAAAGCATTTGATTTAGCTTTGACCAATGGCCATAAAGCCGTCACGCCCAAACATCTTTTATGCGGCTTAAGCCAAGAAACTGGCAGTATTGGCGCCCAAATCTTGGCTAAGACCAAAATTAAAACCGAGGACATTGAATCTGATTTAAGAGAAAACCAAGCTAATAATCCAGCCGTCACCCAAATCAGTTTAGCGATCAATACTAAAAAACTTCTGGAAAAATCCGTTTTAATTTCAAGTGTCAACCGTCATCGCTATATCGGCACCGAGCATCTGCTTTTAGCTTTAATTTCCTTAAACGACCCGGAATTAAATGATTTCTTTCAGAAAAAAAATATTGATTTAGGGGAAATAAAGCGCCAAACCGAAACTATTTTAAACAGCACTTCAAAATTTCCTGATTTTAGCCAGACTTTTAATTATCCGGCAAACGAGGAAGAATCTGATTTTTATCAAAACGAGCCGCAAACCGAAACAAAAGCGCCGTCATTTTTGGATGTCTTTGCCGTTAATTTAACCGATAAAACCATTCAAAATAATATTGATCCGGTAATTGGCCGAAACGATGAAATAAACCGCTTAATTCAAATTCTTTGCCGGCGCCATAAAAATAATCCCCTTTTATTGGGCGATCCGGGCGTGGGCAAAACCGCGATTATTGAAGGCTTGGCCAAAAAAATTATTGACCGCGCCGTACCCGCGCTTTTACAAGATAAACTGATTTATCAATTGGATTTGAGTTTAATTGTCGCGGGCACGAGTTTTCGCGGCGAATTTGAAAACCGGCTCAAACAAATTATTTTGGAGGTCAAAAAAAATCCGAATATCATTTTATTTATTGACGAAGTCCATAACATCATCGGTGCGGGCTCGGCCACCGGCTCAATGGACGCGGCTAATATTTTAAAACCGGCTTTGGCTCGAGGCGAAATCCGCTGCCTCGGCGCCACGACATTGGAAGACTACAAAAAACACATTGAAACAGACCCGGCTTTAGAGCGCCGTTTTCAGCCGATTTTAGTTAATCAGCCCAGCGTGAAAAAAACCATTGAAATTTTAGCCGGCATCAAGCATAACTACGAAATTTATCATCAAGTTAAAATTACTGACGAAGCAATCACGGCCGCGGCCGCGCTGTCTGAGCGCTACATTACGGAGCGCTTTTTGCCCGACAAAGCGATTGATTTAATTGATGAAGCGTCAGCCGCGATTCGCCTGACTAAACCGATAGCTCCGGCAATCAAAGAATTAAACAACTTAGAAATTAAATTAAAAGAAACCTGGGAAAAAAAGAAGGAAGCGGTGACCAAAGAAAAATTTAATTTAGCTTTAAATCTGCAAAAACAGGAAAAAGAATTACAGGGCCAAATTAAAGATTTAAAAAATCAAAATTTAGAAAATTCGGAATTACCGGAAATAACCAAAAATGAAATTATCGCCGTTGTCTCAAAAATTACCGGCATTCCCTTAAACGATTTAATCCTGGGGGAAAGAAAGCGGCTGCTTAACTTGGAGGGGTTACTGGCGAAAAAAATTATTGGCCAAGACGCCGCTTTGGCCTCAGTCGCCGAATTTATCCGCCGCGCCCGCACCGGCATTACTGATCTCCGCCGGCCGCTTGGCTCTTTTATTTTTCTTGGGCCCTCAGGCGTGGGCAAAACCGAATTGGCTCGGGTTTTAGCCGAAGTCGTCTTCGGCAGCCCGCAAGCACTCGTTAAAATTGATATGTCGGAATTCGCGGAAAGTTTTAACATTTCCAAATTAATCGGCGCACCGGCCGGTTATGTCGGCTACAAAGAAGGCGCTAAATTAACCGACGCGGTCAAGCGCCGGCCGTATTGCGTCGTGCTATTTGACGAAATTGAAAAAGCCCATCATCAGGTCTTTAATTTAATGCTGCAAATTTTAGAAGACGGCTTTTTAACCGACGGTACCGGAAAAATGATTAATTTTAAAAACACGATTATTATTTTGACTTCCAATTTAGGTTCGGAAAAATTCAACACCGGCCAAACTCTTGGCTTTGCCGAGAAAAATTCGCTGGCAGCTTCAGAAAAACAAAAATGGCAGGAAGTGGAAAGCGAAGTCGTCAAAAAACTTCAGGATAAATTTCCGCCGGAATTTTTAAGCCGCCTTGATAAAACTATTGTCTTTAAACCCTTAGGCCAATCGTCTTTGATAAAAATCAGCCAATTGCAGCTTGACTTGCTAAAAGAACGCCTCAATAATCAAGGTGTTGAATTAATCATTGACCCCCAAGTCGCTAAATTCATCGGCCAAATCAGTTTAAATCTAAAAGTCGGCGCTCGCGCCGTGCGCAAAAACATCATTGATTTAGTGGAAAGTAAAATCGCCGAAAAACTCTTAAATCTCAAAAAAACCGACCAAAAAATTATTGGGATTAAAATTTTAAACGACAAGATCGCAGTTAGCAATTAAATGTTAATTGCTAAAAGTTAATGTTTAATTGTAATCTATGGCTGTGCCCGCAAAAAAGATTCCGGCTGATAAAAATATTGATTTTAACCAATATAAAAGGGATTTAAGAAAAAACCAGCAAGCTGACCGCCAAACTTCACCTGAAGAAGATATTGCCGATCAATACAAGCAAGGCGCGCCGATGGAAGGCCTTAGTCAATCAGCGGGCTTAACTGGCGGTGTTGGGAACAAAGAAGCGAGACAGAAACCGCCAGCCCAGCAAACATCAGAAAAAGCTCCATCCGCCGCCGCACCAAGCGCTCAAACCGACAAAGATCAAACTTCGCCTTTGGCAAATCCAGCCGAGCCAGAAATGAATGAACCGCAACCGAAAACAACAACTGATTATACCCGCCAAACCATTGCCCGGCAAAAGCAAAGTCTGGCGGAAAGCCAACAACGTGTTGAACAAGCTCGCTCCAAACACGAAAAAAATGTTGAACAAAAAAGTTGGAAAAGACTTTTAAGCGGCTCTCGTCTCCGGCAACGAGAAAAAGAATTAAAACGGCAAAAAAAACAGCTCGCCCGATTAGAAAAATTACAAGCCGTCCAACAAGGCACAGGCCATCTCCTTAAACTTTCCTGGTTAAATCTGCTGCCCTCTTTTGGCATCACCTATCTTTACATTGCTTTTCATTTTATGATGGCTTATTTCACCCCGTTGGCTGGTTTATTCGTCAAATTTGGCGAAGAATGGATACCTAAACAAGCTAAAGCCGCGGGCGGCCAAGCAACTAAAAAGGCAACCAAGGGTTTGGAGCTCGTGGAAATAGGCGGCTGTGTTTTGATCGGACTTTTACTTTTATTTATCATCTTAGGCGTCTTTCTGATTATTGCCTTAATTGTTTACGCCTGGGAAAATCCGCTTGCCGCTTTGCGCGCCGCGGCGGATATTGCCTGGGAAATCATCAAATGCGCGGTGGGTGGAGTTTTTGGCGCGGGAGAAAGTTGCTAAACTCATCCATTAATTTATCCACTAATTAAAAATTTAATTTCTATTTTATGCCCCTAAACTGGAAACGTATTTTACTCTTAATTGGTTTCATCGCTTCAGTTTTTGCGATTGGTTATCTTTTATACTTTGTTTTTTTGCGCCCGGCCTTGCCCCCAACCGAGCCGATCGTTAACGGCAATGTTAATTTAGAGCCCGGGGTTTTGCCCTCGGCCGGCACCAATGTTAATATCCCAACCGCCGGAAATGTTAATGGCGCTTTGCCCGGCGGAGTGAGCGGAAACGTTAATTTAGCGCCCCCCGAATTGCCGAGCGGAAGCGAAGCGCCGCAAGCCATTGCCGCCGGCGGTTTAACTCAAATCAGCTCTTTAACCAAAAACCGAGTGAGCCAGCCGATTTTAGCCAGTGACGGCATTGATTCATATTATTATGACAAAACCAGCGGCTTATTTTATCGGCTAACCGCTGATGGCCGAGCCACGCCTCTGACTAACCAAACTTTTTTTGAAGTTCAGGGGATTACTTGGTCGCCAAACAAACAAATGGCGGTTTTGGAATATCCGGACGGCGCCAATATTGTTTATAATTTTTCCACCAATAAACAAATTACCCTGCCCCAGCATTGGCAGGATTTCAGTTTCGCGCCAACAGGCGAAAAATTAGTTTTTAAAAGTTTAGGCTCTTCAGCGGAAAACCGCTGGCTGGCGATCGCAAACCTTGACGGTTCCAATGCCAAAAAAATTGAAGCATTGGGCGACAAGGATGCTACGGTTTATCCGCTTTGGTCGCCGAATAATCAAATTGTGGCGATGTTTACCGATGACGCGGGATTTGATCGACAAAATCTTTATTTTCTGGGAGCTAACGGCGAAAATTTTAAATCAACGTTGATTGAAGGCCGGGGTTTTCAGGGCCAATGGTCCACCAAAGGCGACCGCTTGCTTTACAGCGTTTACTCGTCTGATTCCGGTTATCGGCCGGCTTTATGGATTGTGGACGCGACGGGCGATCAAATCGGTGAGAATCGGCGCAATTTAAAAATTGAAACTTGGGCTGATAAATGCAGTTTTGCCGAGAATGACACGATTTATTGCGCCGTACCTCAAAATTTGGAAGAAGGCGCGGGTATTTTTGCCAATGATTTGGATAATTCCCCGACGAATATTTATAAAATTGACTTGAAAACCGGTTTTCGCTCGCTCATCGCCCGGCCCGAAGGCAATCCGAATATTGATCAGCTTTACACCAGCCAGGATGGCCGTTATCTTTATTTCACCGCCAAAACTGACGGCCGATTGTACAAGATAAATCTGAAATAACTCAAAAATCAAATCTTGTGTCATTGCGAGGAGTCCCGCAGCCGCGGGACGACGAAGCAATCTCGAGATTGCTTCGCTCCTTCCAGTCGCTCGCAATGACAATTTTATAATTGATGTTTATCAAAGATTTGTAATTTTGAATTTTGATTTTATTTTTTATGCCTAAACTCGCTTCAGAAATTTACATTTGTTCTAACTGCGACGCGCAATTTCCCAAATGGTTGGGTCGCTGTTCCGAATGCGGCCAATGGGGAACCATGGATAAATCTCAAACGTCAATCCGCCAACTGGCGGACAAAAATCAAAAATCCCAATTAGCAATGCCTGCCGGCAAGGCGATTGCTTTTAATGACATAAAAATTGCTGATTTCCAAAGAGTGAAAACCAATATTTCTGAAGTGGATCGGGTTTTAGGCGGCGGCTTTGTCCCCGGTTCTCTGAATTTGATCGGCGGCGAGCCGGGCATCGGCAAATCAACTTTAGTTCTGCAAATCAGCCAAAATTTTTCCGGCATGGTTTTATATGTTTCCGGCGAAGAATCAGCCGAACAAATTAAAACCAGAATTGACCGGCTTAAAATCAAAACCAGCAATCTAAAATTTTTAGGCGAAACTAATATTGAAACGATTATTGCCACGATTTTGGAACAAAAGCCGGCGCTGGCGATTATTGATTCAATTCAAACCGTTTATTCCCTGGAAGCCCCGTCCGGAGCCGGCAGCGTTAATCAAGTCAGGGTTTGCACGACTAAACTTTTGGAAGCGGCGAAAAAAAATAACATTACGATTTTAATTATCGGCCACGTCACCAAATTCGGCGAAGTCGCCGGTCCAAAAACACTGGAACACTTAGTTGACGTGGTTTTATATTTGGAAGGCGATCAATTCCAAACCTTTCGCATTTTACGCGGCAACAAAAATCGTTTTGGCTCCACCGCCGAGGTCGGCATTTTTGAAATGCAGGAAGCAGGCTTAACCGAAGTAAAAAATCCATCCGCGATTTTTTTAACAGAAAAAAAAGAGATTTCCGGCACAACGATCACCGCCGCTCTGGAAGGCTCCCGAGTTTTTTTGCTGGAAGTTCAAGCTTTAGTTAATTTAACCAATTTTGGCTATCCCCAGCGAAAAACTTACGGCTTTGATTTAAACCGGCTTCAGCTTTTAGGCGCGACTTTAACGCGCCGATGCGGCCTAAAATTAATGAATCAGGACATTTACCTTAATTTAGTCGGCGGTCTCAAAGTCAATGAGCCGGCAATTGATTTGGCGGTTTGTCTCGCGATTGCCTCGGCGGTTAAGGATAAAAAAATTAGTCCGACCACAGTTATCTTTGGCGAAGTCGGTTTAGGCGGCGAGGTCAGGGCGGTAAACCAAATGGCGAAAAGAATCAGCGAAGCGGAAAAATTGGGTTTTAGAGAAGTGATTATGCCGGCCACGAGAGAAAAGATTTCCTCAAAGATAAAAATTTATCAGGTGAAAGATTTGAATGAGGCAATGAAATTAATATAATATTAATGCGGCTAAATCAAAATTTTTACAATCAATCCACTCTCAAAGTTGCCCAGCTTTTGCTGGGCAAATTTTTAGTCAGAAAAATAAACGGAAAAAAAATTATCGGCATGATCACCGAAACCGAAGCTTATGTTGGGCCAAAAGATTTGGCGTCTCACGCCAGCCGCGGCAAAACCAAGAGAACGGAAATTATGTTTGGTCCGCCGGGCTTTTGGTATGTGTATTTAATTTACGGCATGTATTATTGCTTGAATATTGTGACTGAACACAAAAATTATCCAGCCGCGGTTTTAATCAGATCAGTTAAACTACCCGCTAATACAGCTTTAACAAAAAAAACTAATGGGCCAGGCAAACTCTGCCGAGAATTTAAAATTGATAAAAATTTAAATAATCATTCTGCTTTTGCTAAAAATACGAATCTTTGGATAGAAGACAGGGGCGAAAAAATCAAATCAAGCCAAATTAAAAAATCAACTCGCGTCGGAGTTGATTATGCCGGTGAATATAAGGATAAATTATGGCGATTTTATTTAAGCTGAGCTGTTAGGGTATTATAGCAAACTTCTAAAAGCTATAAGCTGATTTTTATTCTAAATGAACAATTTTCACTAAATTCTCAACCTTATCTTTTAATAACGGGAAATTATTTATATCGCGGCTGATAAAATTTTGAGCCGCTTTTTTTGTTTGATTAATAATCTCAGCGTCCGTCAAGCGGGCAATTTTAAATTCCGGCCAGCCAGATTGCATTAAACCATAAATTTCGCCTGGCCCGCGGAATTGTAAATCATATTCGGCGAGCTCAAAGCCGTCTTTGGCCGAAATTAAAGCATTTAAACGTCTTTTCGCTTGATCAGTTTCATTTTCCGTAATTAAAAAACAAAATGATTGATGAATGCTTCGCCCGACCCGGCCACGAAACTGGTGCAACTGCGCTAAACCGAATCTTTCCGCGCCCTCAATTAGCATCACCGTCGCGTTCGGCACGTCCACTCCCACTTCCACCACTGAAGTGGCCACTAAAATATCGCTTTTTTTAGCCAAAAAATCAGTCATAATTTGTTCCTTTTCTTCGGCCTTTAATTTCCCGTGAAGCATAGCGATTTTTAAATCCGCGAAAACTTCTTTTCTTAAACGTTCATATTCCGCGGTCACGGCTTTAACTCCCAATTTATCTGACGGATCAATTAACGGACAAATCACAAAGGCCTGGCGGCCACTCTTAATCTGAGTTCTGATAAATTGATAAGTTT
>DATDWV010000061.1:0-2345 GCA_035289505.1 Patescibacteria group bacterium
TCCTCGGCTTCTTCTTCCGTTTTGCGGGATGAAACCGGAACTTTTTTAATCGCGACCATGGTGGAAATAAAGAACTTAGATTTTCGCCCCGACCTAAAGTCGGGGCGAAAAAAATTTATTTAATAATTTTAGTCACTGAACCAGCGCCAATGGTTTTACCGCCTTCCCGAATCGCGAAACGCTGTTTTTCTTCCAAGGCGGCTGGTTTAATTAATTTAATTTTAACGTTAACCGTGTCACCGGGCATGACCATTTCCGCGCCAGCCGGCAATTCCACTTCTCCGGTGATATCAGCCGTGCCAATGTAAAACTGCGGCTTATACCCTTTGAAAAATGGACTGTGGCGGCCGCCTTCTTCTTTGGTCAGAATATAAGTGGCGCCTTCAAATTCGGTGTGCGGCGTGATTGAGCCGGGTTTGGCAATAACTTGGCCGCGCTCCACTTCGTCTTTTTTCGTGCCGCGCAACAATAAGCCGGCGTTATCTCCGGCTCGGCCTTCATCCAAAGATTTATTAAACATTTCAACGCCGGTAATTACCGTTTTTTGGGTATCGCGCAAACCGACTAATTCAACTTCGTCGTTTAATTTGATAATGCCTCGTTCAATTCGGCCGGTCACCACCGTGCCGCGGCCTTCAATGGAAAAGATATCTTCAATGGACATTAAAAATGGCTTTTCCACGTCTCGGGTCGGCTGAGGAATATATTCGTCAACCGCTTTCATTAAATCAGCCAGACATTTTGTCGCTTCGGGATCGTTTGGATTTTCCAACGCTTTTAAGGCTGAGCCGCGGATCACCGGGATTTGATCGCCGGGGAATTCATATTTTTTCAATAAATCCCGAACTTCTTCTTCCACTAAATCAATTAATTCCGGATCTTTAACTTGATCAACTTTATTTAAAAAGACAACCATGGCCGGCACGCCGACTTGCCGCGCCAACAAAATGTGCTCGCGGGTTTGGGGCATTGGGCCGTCCGTGGCGGCCACGACTAAAATCGCGCCATCCATCTGAGCCGCGCCAGTCACCATATTTTTGACATAATCGGCGTGACCCGGACAATCAATGTGGGCGTAATGCCGATTTTCCGTTTCATATTCAACGTGCGCGGTGGCAATCGTAATGCCGCGTTCTCTTTCTTCCGGAGCATTGTCAATTTGATCAACTGATTTTTGCTGCGCCTTTAAACCTTTTTTATTTAAATAAGCCAAAATCGCCGCCGTTAAAGTGGTTTTACCATGATCAACGTGGCCGATGGTGCCGATATTGGCATGAGGCTTAGTTCTTTCAAATTTTTCTGCCATAGTTTTTTTCCAGTTTTTAGCGATGATAATCGCTTGATAAAATTAATAATTAAAAAAGGGTTTTAAAAAATTAAGCAAAGCACTATTGAGTATATAACAAAATTTCTTGATCTGTCAATAACTAATCGATCGGTTCAAAATAATATTCGTCTTCATCATCGTCTGTTTTTGCCGAATTATTAGCTTTGTTAAGCGAAAAATCTTGAGGTTTAGGTTCAATTAAGCCGGTTTTTTCAACGGATTTTAATTGAGTAATTGGCTGCCAATTTTCTAATTCACTTTGCTCCTGCGAAGCTTTCCAAGTGGCAATGTCTCGGTTTATTTTTTCCAGCAATTCATTTTCGGTCAGCCCGGTAATTTCCGGCTTATTTAAAATTAATTTCTGGTATTTTTCAAAACTTAAGATGACTTGTTTGGGATTGCCACTGATGTCTAAAATAATAAAATTGTCATCTGTTTTATTAATTAAATCTAAAATTTTTTGCCAAGAAATCATATTAAAAATTTATCTTTTTCTATCTCTTTTATCTTCACCTTTTATTTTTTCAACCACATTAGCCGGCACTTCCGAATAATTATCAAATGCCATATTGTAAGAGGCGCGGCCTTGCGTCATTGATCTTAATTCAGTGGCGTAGCCAAACATTTCCGCCAAAGGCACTTTGGCGTCAATAATTTTAACTTGACCTCGGTCGCGCATTTCTTCCACTTGGCCGCGCTTGGAATTGATATTGCCGATCACATCGCCCATGGAACTCTCCGGCGTAATCACTTCCACTTTCATAATCGGCTCAAGAATAATCGGCATCGCTCTTTTGACCGCTTCCTGCAAAGCCATGGAGCCGGCGATTTTGAAAGCCGCTTCTGACGAATCAACTTCATGATAAGAACCATCGTAAACCGTGCAGGTTAAATCAATTAATGGATAGCCGGCGACCACGCCTTTGTCCATCGCTTCTTTAACGCCTTTTTGAATTGCCGGAACATATTCTCTGGGAACGATGCCGCCTTTGATTTCATCAATAAATTCAAAGCCTTC
>DATDWV010000062.1:0-24563 GCA_035289505.1 Patescibacteria group bacterium
TTATTATCCAAAAAGTTTGAAGTCTCTGGTTTTGATATCAGTCAGGAAAAAATTAATCAGTTAAAACAAGGAATAGACCAGACCGGCGAAATAGAAAATTTAGGTCAATATAAAATTAATTATTCCGATAATCCGGAAATCATCAGTCAAGCTAATTTTATCATTGCTTGCATTCCTACTCCGGTTGATGAAAATAAAAAACCGGACTTGAGTTTATTGGAAAAAGCTTCGGAAATAATCGGCCAAAATTTAAAACCCGGTGCTGTGGTTGTTTATGAAAGCACGGTTTATCCGGGCTGCACTGAAGAAATTTGTCTGCCGATTTTGGAAAAAAGCTCTGGCCTAAAATACGGCGTTGATTTTAAGTTAGGTTATTCACCGGAACGAGTCAACCCTGGGGATAAAATTCACACCATCGATAAAATTTTTAAAATTATTGCGGCCAGCGACGATGGAGCATTAAATCGTTTAAAAGAAGTCTATGGCCAAATTACTCAAGTTTATCCGGTTTCCTCGATTAAAGTCGCGGAAGCCGCCAAAGTTATTGAAAATATTCAGCGTGATTTAAACATCGCCTTAGCCAATGAATTGGCTTTAATTTTTGACCGCTTGGGTATCAATACCAAAGAGGTGATTGAGGCGGCGGGCACGAAATGGAATTTTCATAAATATTATCCGGGCTTGGTCGGCGGCCATTGCATCGGCGTGGATCCTTATTATCTAACCAGCAAAGCCGAGTCGGTCGGCTATAATCCAAAAATTATTTTAGCCGGACGCGGGGTCAATGAATCAATGACTGGTTTTGTCGCCTCTAAATTAAAAGGCCGAAAAAAAGTTTTAATTATGGGTTTAACCTTTAAAGAAAACGTACCGGATATAAGAAACAGCAAAGCCAAAGATTTAGCTTTAACTCTAAAAGAGCAAGGCAGTATTATTTACGGCCATGATCCGTTTTTAAAAATTAAAGAAATTTCCGTTGATCATTTTAAAGTAGAATTGATTAATGACTGGCCGCCCAAACAAAATTTTGACGCGATTGTTATGTTTAGTCCGCATCAAATTTTTAAAAATAATCAAAATTATTCATTGGAAAGTTTAAAAAAAATTTCTGAGCCAAACTCGATTTTATTTGATCTTAAAAGTTTTTACGACAAAACTCAAGCGGAGGGCTTAGGTTTTAAATATTTAACATTATAATGCGCGTTTTAATTTTTTCTTTAGCTTATTTGCCGTTTATCGGCGGCGCCGAATTGGCGGTGAAAGAAATTACCGATCGGATTTCTGGAATTTCCGCCAAAGGCGGACCAGCCTCTGGCTGGGAATTTGATTTAATCACCGTTAATTTAGACGGCAAACAAAAATCCCAAGAAAAAATTGGCAATGCTACGATTTATCGTTTAGGTCAAGGGAAATTGGTTAAATATTTTTTTCCTTGGATTGCGGCGAAAAAAGCCCAAGAATTACAACAACAAAAAAATTATCAGGCAATTTGGGCGATTATGGCTAATCAAGCGGGTTTGGCCGCTTTATTTTTTAAACAAAAAAATCCCAAAATTAAATACATTTTGACTTTGCAGGAAGGGGACTCGTTAAAAAGAATCTGGAGCCGGACGATTTTAATTCGTCCGCTTTACAGAAAGATTTATCAAAAAGCTGACGCGATTACCGCTATTAGCCATTTTTTGGCCAAGCGAGCGAAAAAATTCGGTTATCGAGGTAAAATTTCCATTGTCCCAAACGGCGTTGATTTAGAAAACTTTAAAAAGACTTTATCGGACACGGAGAAAGTTGAATTAAAAAAAGATTTAAACATCGGGGAACATCAAAAAGTTGTCGTGACGGTTTCCCGTTTGGTTCATAAAAACGGCGTTGATACGATTATTAAATCAATTAAAGATTTGCCGGTGAAACTTTTGATTTTAGGCGAAGGCAAACTAAAAATAAAATTTCAGGCCTTGGTCCAAGAAATCGGCGTTCGCGATAATGTTGTTTTTTTGGGGTATGTTAAACAAAAAGACATTCCAAAATATTTGGCCATTGCCGATGTCTTTGTCCGCTGTTCGCGCTCCGAAGGATTAGGTTCGGCTTTTTTGGAAGCGATGGTGGCGGGCGTGCCGGTGATTGGCACTAAAGTCGGCGGTATTCCCGAATTTTTAAAAGACGGGGAAACCGGTTTATTCTGCGAAGTCAACAATCCCAGGGATTTGGCGGCAAAAATTAAATTAATTTTAAATGAGGAAAAATTACGGCAAAATTTAATCAAAAACGCCGCTTCTTTTGTCAATGAACGTTATGATTGGTCAAATATCAGCCGGCAAGCAAAAGAAATTTTTGAATTATGAAAATTATTATTGCCGCGGAAATTTTTCCGCCAGACATTGGCGGCCCGGCGACTTACAGCCAAAACTTAACTACAGAATTACTTAAACGCGGCTTTGAAATTAAGTTAATTTGCTATAGCGATAAAAAATATTCTGACGATCCAGGATATATTTATCGGATTGTTCGCCGTCGTTTAAAGCCAATACATTATTTCAATTATTATAGAAAATTAAAAAAATTGGCCCGTGATTGTGACGTTATTTATGCCATGGGGCCGGTCAGTTCGGGTAAACCGGCGCTTCAAGTGGCTAAAGAATTAAACAAGAAACTAGTTGTTAAGGTTGTTGGCGATTACGCTTGGGAGCGGGCCAGAAATTCCGGCAAGACTGATTTGCTTATTGATGATTTTCAGAAGAAAAATTTTTCCGGTAAAATTGGTGTGTTACAAAAAATCGAACGGCAAGTTTGCCAATCAGCTGACAAAGTCATTACGCCCAGTCAGTATCTGAAAAAAATCGTTATGGGTTGGGGAGTGGACGAAAATAAAGTTGAGGTTATTTATAATTCTTTTAACAAAGATTTTCCCTCTGGCTCAATGATCCAGCCAACTGGTAAATTTAAGTTTATCATTTCGGTTGGTCGGCTGGTGAGCTGGAAAGGCTTTTCGCTCCTGATTAAGCTTATACCTGATTTAAAAAAGATTGACCCTTCTTTTAAATTAATAATTTTAGGTTCCGGTCCGCAAGAAGAAAAATTATTAGAAGAAGCGAGGAGTCTTAATTTATTAAGCTCTGAAGATGTAGTTATAATGAAGTCCGACTGGTTGGGCGTTATTAGTTATTTACGCCAAGCGTATATATTTGTCTTAAATACCGGCTACGAAGGTTTGTCGCACACGATTTTAGAGGCTATGGCCACCGGCGTGCCAGTCGTTACCACTAATGTTGGTGGTAACCCGGAATTAATTAAAGACGGCGAAAATGGCTTGTTGGTTGAATATAATAATAAAGAACAACTCAAAGAAGCGATTTTAAAATTGTACCAAAACGAAGATTTAAGGAAAAAATTTATTGAAAATTCAAAAAAAGTTTTAGAAAAATTTAGTTTTGCCAATATGATTAATCAAACCATTAATCTTTTTAATCAATTATCTAAATAAATTATGAAAGTATTAATCACCGGTATTACGGGCTTTGCCGGCAGTCATTTGGCAGATTATTTGCTGGCTAATCATCCAGAAGTTGAAATTTACGGTATTAAACGCTGGCGCAGCAAAACCGAAAATATTGAGCATTTAAAAGAAAAAGTCAAATATTCCGATTGTGACATCAAAGACGCTCATAATGTTTTTGAAGTCATTGACACGATTCGGCCGGATAAAATTTTTCATTTAGCGGCCCAAAGTTACGTGCCGGCGTCTTGGGAAGCGCCGGTTGAAACCTTGACTTTAAACATTGCCGGCCAAACAAATATTTTGGAAGCGGTCAAAAAAATCAGAGCCAAGGAAAAAAATTACGATCCGATAATTTTAATTGCCGGCTCTTCCGAAGAATACGGTTTAGTTCATCCCAATGAAGTGCCGATTAAAGAAACAAATCCCTTGCGGCCGCTTTCGCCTTATGGGGTCAGCAAAGTCTGCCAAGATCTTTTGGGCTTTCAATATTGGCATTCATATAAAATTCGCTCAATTCGCAGCCGGGCGTTTAACCACAGCGGGCCGCGGCG
This sequence comes from Patescibacteria group bacterium, assembly GCA_035289505.1. Taxonomy (GTDB): domain Bacteria; phylum Patescibacteriota; class Patescibacteriia; order Buchananbacterales; family UBA6539; genus HO2-39-17. The sequence goes on from DATDWV010000062.1 coordinate 4,048, forward strand.
CGGCGAAGTTTTTGTGGATAGCAATTTTGCCCAGCAAATCGCGAAAATTGAAAAAGGCAAACAAGAGCCAAAAATTATGGTCGGTAATTTGGAAGCTAAGCGAGATTTTAGTGATGTGCGTGATATTGTCCGGGCTTATTGGCTGGCCACTGATAAATGCCAGCCTGATGAAGCTTACAATATTTCTTCTGGAAAAAGTTATAGTATCAAAGAAGTTTTGGATAAACTTTTGTCATTGTCAACCGTCAAAGATATTAGAGTTGAATCTGATCCAACTCGAATGCGACCGTCTGATGTGCCGATTTTAACCGGTGATAGTTCAAAATTTAGACAGGAAACCGGCTGGCAGCCAAAAATTGATTATTTAAATCAAACTTTAAAAGACATGCTTGATTATTGGCGGGAGATTGTTTAATTTTTTATGGAAAAAAAATTGAAAGTTTTAATGATTTCAATTGATCGTGGCCTTTTAGGTAATTCGCCTTTAGGCGATGTGATTGAGCGACACAAGCGTTATGGTGAATTTTGCGAAAGTTTAGATATTATTGTTTGCGCCAAAAAAGGATTTAGCGAAAATCAAATTTCGGAGAAAGTTAAGGCAACACCTACCAATTCGTCATCTAAAATTAAATATGTCTTTGACGCCATTAAAATTGGCAAGCGACTTTTTGGCCAAAAAACATATGATTTAATTGTCACTCAAGATCCGTTTTTGACCGGTTTGGCCGGCTATTTTTTGAAAAAGAGATTTAAAGCTAAATTATTGGTTCATTTTCACGGTGATTTTTGGCGAAATCCTTATTGGTTAAAAGAAAATAAATTCAATCGGTTATTTTTGTCGATCTCTCAATTTGTCGTTAAAAAGTCTGATGCGATTCGGGTGATGAGCCAAGGTCAGAAAGATAAAATGGTCAAAGCCGGAATTAGTGAAAATAAAATTAGAGTTATTTCAACGCCGATTGATATTAATAAATTTCAGAATCAAGAATTAAGAATTAAGAATCCATCATCTAAAGAAAAAATAATTCTCCATGTTGGCCGCGATGATGATGTAAAAGACTATGACACTTTAACTAAAGCCGTTAGATTAGTTAGGAAAGAATTGCCGGGCGTGATATTTTGGCAGATTGGTTCAAAAAAGAAAATTATGGAGGCGGCTGATAAAATGAATTTGAAAGTTGATTTTCATCTAAGACTTGAAGGTTGGATGGATAGTAATTCGATAATAGAAAGGTATAAATTCTCAGACGTGGTTGTTTTATCTTCCACTTCCGAAAGTTTCGGCAAAGTTTTGGTGGAGGCTAATGCCTGCGACAAACCGGTGGTATCAACGACGACTACAGGCGCCAAAGAAATTATCCAAGACGGCTACAACGGTTTTTTAGTGCCAATTGGCGATGCCCAAGCTTTAGCCGAAAAAATTTTGTATTTATTAAATAATCCTGAAAAGGCCAAAGAGATGGGGGAGAATGGCAGAAAATTAGTTAAGGAAAGATTCAGCGATAACACCGAAAAAATCATTAATTTTTGGCAGGAGATTTGCGCAAATAGAATATGAGTAAAATTTTTGTCAACATTGCCACTTATAACGAAAAAGAAAATATTGAGCGGTTAATCGTCGCAATTTTTGCTTTAAAAATTAATGATTTGTCGGTTTTAGTCATTGACGATAATTCGCCTGATGACACCGCCCAAATTGTTGAACAATTGAAAAATCGTTTTTCCAATCTAATGTTAATTGAAAGAGAAAGCAAACTAGGTTATGGTAGTGCCCAGATTGCTGGGTTTAAAACCGCTTTGGCGTCGGGCGCCGAGGTAATAATTACTATGGATGCTGATCATTCGCATAACCCAACCATCATTCCGAATTTAATTACCGCTATTAAGGATGGCAACGATGTCGCGATTGGTTCAAGAAAAATTCCCGGTGGTAAAATTGTGGGCTGGCATTGGTGGCGGCATTTTGCCAGCACCGGGGCAATGCTGACTTCGCAAATATTTTTAGGCATTGCGACTAATGATTTAACGAGCGGCTTTCGCGCTTACCGCCGCCAAGTTTTAGAAAAAATTGATTTAGAAAAAATCAAAAGCAACGGTTATTCATTTTTGGAGGAACTAATTTATTTAATTGAAAAAATAGGTTTTAAAATTAAAGAAGTTCCGATTACTTTTACCGATCGCTTATTTGGCAAGTCGAAACTTTCTAAAAGGGAAATTTTAAATTTCTTTTTAAATATTTTTAAAATTAAATTCAGTGAATTAAAAAAAATCAGGTTTAATTTAGAAAATTTTGTTTATGGGTTGCTGATTTTGTCTTTTTTTATCGGCCTTCGGCACGCTTTTCCGATGCTCAAAGTAATAAGTGATGAAATGTATTTTGTCGGCGGCGTTTTGCGGGCAATGGAAAATTTCACGATTTTCCCCGGAGCCGGCGATGTGCCCTATGGACTTTTGACTTACTATCTAAATTATATTTTAATTGCTAAATTTTTAATCCTGTCTTTACCGTTTTTTCAATTTAACTTAGAATCATTAAAATCAAATTTAATTCAATCGCCAGAAATTATCTACTTAATCCCCAGAGTTTTAAGCGCGATTTTGGCGATTTTTTATTTGATTATTTTTGCCAAAATTTTTAAAAAAGAATTTAGTGACTGGAAAATAAGAATTTATCTTGTCTTAATCCTTTTTACCAACATGCTCACAGTTTTGGTTTTGCGCACCGGCAAAATGTGGGTTTTAAGCATGCTTTTGACTTTATTATCTTTTTATTATCTTTATCGCGCTTTAAACTATCGTGATCAGCCGGAGTCGTCAGTTTTATCCAGAAGCATTACTTTAAGCATCATTTTTTCTTTTTTGGCGGTGACTAATTTTATTTTCAACGCGATTTTTTTGATTAATATTCCCATTCTTTTAATATTTTTTTGGTCCAATCAGGGGTTAAGGAAAAAAATAATCTTTTCAACAATTTTCGGCGTTTTAATTTTTGTTTTAATTACTTTAACGAATTTAGCTGGGATTAAAGAGCTGTTAGTCAATCAATTCACGTATTATCGGCCTTTAGGGGAAAACGAAATTTCCGCTCAAAATTTGTCGGTTTTCGCTTCTTTTATAATGTATTTGAAGCGCTTAGTCTTATTTTTTCCGGTTATTTTATTAACTTTACTTTTAGCGATTAGCCAAAAAATAAAAAATCAAAAGTTATTGATGATTGCCAGCGCTTATTTTTTGGTCTATTTTTTAATGATTAGTTTTATCGGCACTTGGTCAGCCCAAATTTATTCTTATATTCATTATTCATTTCCCTTTGCCTTTTTTTTGGTTTTAATAATCAGTAGCCTTGACTTAAAATTCAGCAAAATTTTTTATTTCTTGGGATTAATCTCATTAGTTTATTTTATATTTAGCTTATATTATCTTTCTCTTCCGACTACTTACAATGAAGCCGCCAATTGGATTTTAAAAAATTTAAATCAAAAAGAAACGATTATTATTAATGAAATCAGAAACCTTGATTTGCCGAAAAATAAATCTTCTTATCTTTTAACCGCGGAAAATTATTGCGCGAGCATTTGCCAAAATGTCATTGCCAATGATTTAAATAAAGAATTTTTGCCTTTAGTGATTGACAAATACAGCAAAGCCGATTGGCCCAAAGAGGTGGACCAAAAAACCAAAGAAAATTTTGTCATCACGGATAAATTATTGACTGCCTCTGATTTTGAGCTTGAAGCCTCTCTGACCAATCCAATTGAAATCGGTTTTAGTGCTGACGGAAAAATGGCGAATTATTTTGATTTTGATTTTTTCAAAATTAAAAATTTTGGTCCCAATATTTATATTTATCGGACACTTTGATTATGCATCTATTGATCATTACCAGAAAAATTGACGCGGCTGATCCAAGGGTCGGTTTTTTCACCGATTGGCTGAAAAGATTTGCTCAAAATTTAGATCGGCTATCGGTTATTACTTGGCAGACAAGTGAAACTTCTGATTTAGCGGAAAATATTAAAGTCTACTCTTTGCCCAAAAATAAATTTTTAAAAATTATTATTTTACAAAAAATTTTGTGGCGGCTGTTGTCAAAAGTTGACGGGGTCTTTTGCCACATGAATCCGGAGTATACGATTTTAGCCGCGCCCTTAGCAAAAATTTTCAGAAAAAAAATTGTTTCTTGGTATACTCACGGCGCGGTGAGCTGGCGTTTAAAAATCATGGAAAAATTCACCAATCAGATTTTAACTGCCTCAAAAGAAAGTTTTCGCCTGCCTTCAAAAAAATTGATTGTGGTCGGCCATGGCATTAACACCGAAAAGTTTAATTTTTCCGAATCAAAAAAACAAAGCGGAATTTTTCAAATCTTGTCGGTTGGGCGGATATCGCCGACTAAAGACTATGAATCAATGATAAAAGCCATGGATATTTTGGCACAGCAGGGGATAATTGACGTTAAATTAAATATCATTGGCACGGTTGGCTTAGCCGAGCAGCAGACCTATCTTAATAGTTTGAAGGAAATGGTGGTAAAAATGAATTTAACTAACCAAGTTGAATTTTTAGGCGCGGTTAAACACAATGAAATCCCCAATTATTTAAGAACCAGCGATATTTTCATTAATTTAAGCGGTACCGGCAGTCTGGATAAAGCCATCTTGGAAGCTATGGCTTGCGGCTGCTTGGTTTTAACCAGCAACATCGCTTTTAAAAATTTGATTCCAAACTCATTTTTTATTGTCCAAAACCAGCCAAAAAATTTAGCGGAAAAAATTAAATGGGTAAAACAATTGTCATCTGCCGATCGCCAAGAAATTAGTCATCAATTAAGAAAAATCGTCGTTAGTCAGCATAATTTGGATAATTTGATAAAAAAAATAATGAGCCAATTTGTTTAATTAATGAGTTTTAATAATTTTAGAGCAGAATTTTATAATTTTAAAAAAGCCGCCTTTGAATATCACCGGCCTTGGCCATATTTTTATTTGCGTTATTTTGTCGCGAGAAAAATTTTTAATTTAAAAAAAGAATTTAAAAATAATTTAGAATCAAACAATTTATCGATTCATCTGTTGACTTGTCATCGCGATTTAAATTTATTAGTTTGGTCTTTGGCGAGTTTTTTTATCAATGCCAAAATTAGTGGTGAACTTTTTATTCATAATGACGGCACGCTCAGTCAAAAGGATTGTCAAATTATTAAAAAATTTTTTCCGCAAATAATTATCGTCACGTCAAAGGAATGCGAAAAAAAAATAGAAGAAAAGGCTTCGGATTTTTCCGAATCAAAAAATTTAAGAAAAAATTTTTTACTGCTTAAAAAATTAGTTGATCCTTATTTTTTTTCTTCAAAAGATAAAATTTTAATTATTGACAGCGATTTAATTTGGTTTCAAAGGCCAGAGGATTTAATCAGTCAAATTAAACAGGATAATCCCGATTCTCTAATGATGCACAGCGTTCAAGGCGGCGGCTGTCCGGTTTATTTTTCCAATGGTGAAAAGCTAGCAAAAGATTTGTCATTTTATAATTCCGGAATTGTTTTTTACCAAAAAGAAAATTTTGATTTAGCGCGGTTAAAAAATTATTTGTCTAAAATTGATCAAAAAGTTCATGCTAACAAGCATTTTATTGAGCAAGCCGGTTATGCTTATTGTTTAAACAAATTAAAGCCTTTGCCCGAAGATTTTTATCAAATTAAAGGCAGTTTGAATAATCAAACCAAAGTCAAGCATTACACCAGCCCGCGCCGATTTTTATTTTATCTTGAAGGCATTAATTATCTGAAAGATAAAATTTTAAAATCATGAAAGTTTGTTATTTCGGTTTTTACAGTCAAAATTACAGCCGCAATAAAATTTTAATCAGCGGCTTAAAGAAAAACCAGGTGGAAGTGTTTGAGTGTCAAAGCGGCCTTTCGGGCATAGCCAAATATTTTGATTTAATAAAAAAACACCGCCAGATAAAAAATCAATATGACGCGATGGTTGTTGGTTTTCCCGGCCAGCAGGCGATGTTTTTAGCCAAAATTTTATGTCGAAAACCCATTATCTTTGACGCTTTTTTGTCATTTTACGATTCAATGGTCTTTGATCGCAAGACTTGCTCGCCAAAAAGCTTAAAAGCAAAATATTATTGGTGGCTTGATTATTTTTCTTGTCGACTGGCGCATAAAATTTTATTAGATACCAATGAACACATCAATTATTTCGCTGAAACTTTTAAAATTAAAAAAGAAAAATTTAGTCGGATTTTTATCGGCGCGGATGACGCGATTTTTAAACCTATCGCTGGCATCAAAAAAATTGAACCATTTTTAATCCATTGGCACGGCACTTATATTCCTTTGCAGGGAGTGGAATATATTATCGGCGCGGCTGATATTTTACGAAAGGAAAATATTAAATTTAGACTTATTGGTAGCGGTCAACTTTTTAAGCAAATTCAAAAACAAGTAATTGACTTAGGCTTAAATGACGTGGTAGAATTAATTGAATTTTTGCCGGCGGAAAAGCTTCCTCAATTGATTGAAGTGGCGGATATTTGTCTGGGAATTTTTGGCGCGACGCCAAAGGCCAGGCGGGTGATTCCCAACAAAGTGTATGAATGTTTAGCCATGGCAAAACCGGTTGTTACCGCCGATAGTCCGGCCAGCCGTGAAGTTTTAATTGATTATCAGCATGTTTTATTTTGTCGGTTGGCTGACGCGAAAAGTTTGGCGGAAAAAATTTTAGAAATAAAAAATAATTTTGACTTAAGAAAAAAACTTGGACAAAATGGTTACGAATTTTATCAACAGAATTTTTGTCCGGCAATTTTAGGCCAAGAATTAAAAACAATAATTTTGCAAATTAATCATTAATTTTATGGATAAAATCTTAGTCACTGGCGGCGCGGGGTTTATCGGTTCGCATGTCACCGATGAATTGATCAAATTAGGCGTTGGAGTCGTGGTTTTAGACGATTTAAGCGGCGGTTTTAGAGAAAACATAAATCCTCAAGCAAAATTTATTGAAGGCAGCATTAATGATCAGAGTTTAATTGACAAAATATTTAAGGAAGAAAAATTTGATTATGTTTTTCATTTAGCCGCTTACGCCGCCGAAGGCTTAAGTCAATTTATCAAACATTTCAATTATGAAAACAATTTGATTGGCACGGTTAATTTGATTAACGCTTCAGTCAATAATAACGTGAAATGTTTTGTTTTTACTTCTTCCATTGCCGTTTATGGCGCCGGCCAATTGCCAATGGCCGAAATAATGAAGCTGGAACCCGAAGATTCATACGGTATCGCCAAATACGCGGTTGAACTTGACTTAAAGGCCAGCCATAAATTGTTTGGTTTGAATTACATTATTTTTCGGCCGCATAATGTTTTTGGCGAAAAACAAAATATCGGCGATAAATACCGCAATGTCGTTGGGATATTTATGAATCAAATAATGCAGAATCAGCCGATTACGATTTTTGGCGACGGTGAGCAAAAGCGCGCTTTTAGCTATATCGGTGATATCGCGCCAGTGATTGCCCAATCAATTTATAATCAAAAAGTCTATAATCAAATTTTTAACATTGGCGGCGATGAAATTATCACGGTTAATCAATTGACGGATTTAGTTTTTTCGGCCATGGGTCGGAAAACTGATATTAATTATCTGCCGGCGCGGCAAGAAGTAAAATTCGCTTATTCGGATCACGCCAAAGTCAAAGAATTGTTGGGCTATGAAAATAAAATTAAAATTGTCGAGGGTTTAAAGAAAATGGCCAATTGGGCAAAAGAAGTCGGAGCAAAAAAAAGCAAGGATTTTTCTCAAATTGAGATTACCAAAAATTTGCCGTCAAGCTGGCAGAAATAATTTATGAAGATTTCGTATTTTGCCAATATCCGTTTGCCCACCGAAAAAGCCCATGGCCGCCAAATTATGAAAATGGCGGAAAGTTTGGCTCAGGCCGGCGATGAATTGGAGTTAATCATTCCCAGTCGGCAAAATCCGAATTTTCAAAACACTAATCCTTTTCGCTATTATCAAATTAAAGAAACTTTTAAAATTAAAAAAATAAATTGTTTTGACCCGGTTTTTCTTTTTGGTTTTCCCGCTGGTTTATATATCAAATTTCAAACTATTTTTTTTATTTTAAGTTTGACGGTTTATTTACTAATTAATCGAAGCAGACAAGATACCTTTTTTTACACCCGCGACGAGGCTTTATTACCCTTACTTTCAATTTTTTCCAAAAAAATCGTCTGGGAAGCGCATGCTTTGCCGAAAAAAATAAAATTTTTAAAGCCTTTTTTAAAGCGGGCGGCAAAATTTATCGTTTTAACCCAAAGTATTAAAAAAAATTTAATCAGCTTGGGTTTAGCGGAAGAAAAAATTTTAGTTTCGCCTGATGCGGTTGATTTGGAAATTTTTGGCATTAGTCTAGACAAATCTCAAGCCAGAGAACAATGGCAATTACCCCAAGATAAAATTATTTTAGGCTATACCGGCACGATTAAAACCAAGGGCATGGATAAAGGTTTAATTGATATTTTTCAGGCTTTAAAAATTTTAAGCCAAAAAAGAAATGACTTAATTTTTATCGCCCTGGGCGGATTAGAAAGTGAAATCAGCGAATATCAAAAATTAGCGGAAAATTTTGGCGTGGCGGATTTTGTGAAATTACTTTCGCCGGTTGAGCAGAATAAATTAGCGGTTTTTCAGCAAGCCTGCGATATTTTACTGATGCCTTTTCCAAAAACCACGCATTTTTCTTTTTACATGTCGCCTTTAAAAATGTTTGAATATTTGTCTTCGGGCCGGCCGATTATTGCCACTAATTTGCCAAGTATCAAAGAAATATTGGATAATACTAATGCGATTTTGATTAAACCTGGTGATTTTCAAGATTTAGCAGAAAAAATTGAATTATTATTAAATAACCCCTCATTAGCCAATGATTTGGCACAAAAGGCAAAAACCATTTCATTGAATTACAGTTGGCAGAAAAGAGGAGAAAAAATTTATCAATTCTTATGTGGTTAGAAAAATTATTTTTAAAAATTAAATTTCGGCTGGTTCAGCGCCATCGCTTGATTTTAATTATCATTTTATTTTTGATTTTAATTTTTTTCGCCGGCGTACCGCTGCTTTCATCAGAGTTAGGCAGTGCGGAGAAACGCGCTCAATGGCTTCGATCTTATCCCGTTTTAACTAAAATCATTCCTTTATATTGGGAAATAAGAAAAATTACTGATATTGTTTATTTGCCTTATTTTTTCAAAAAAGATCAAGTGCCGACCTATGAACTAATTATTCCATCTGATTCCAGAAAGAAAATGGACGACAGCCTGCCTAAAGGTTTTTCCAATGTTATTTATACTAACAAAACATGGGCGCCGGCTGAATTTAAGTTTAACGGCAAAACTTATAATATTGAGGTTAGATATCGCGGACAAAATGCTGTTCATTGGAATGCGCCAAAAAAATCATATCTGATAAAATTTGACAAAGACGATTTATTTAACGGTGCGAGGGAATTAAGTTTTATTATTGCTGATGATCGGTTTTTTGTCTTAGAAGAACTAAATAATTATCGGGCTGACAAATTAAGCCTTTTGCGCCCCAAAAGTGGTTATGCCAATTTGAAAATTAACGGCAAAAATAACGGTTTATATTTCACCATTGAAGGCTGGGCTGAAGAGATGCTGGCCAAATGGGAAGTTCCTGATCAGACCAATTTTTATGAGTTAGCCGAGCAAAATACAGATAGTTTGGTAGCGGCTGATTATACCATTTGGGATAATCTTGACCGATGGGACCAGCTGGTGCGAGATCAGCGTTTTAATTACGGTCATTTTACGGAAATTTTTAAACTCCTTAGTTTGCTGAATCATGCGACGGACGAGGAATTTTACCAATCAATTTTTAGTTTAATTGATAAAGATAATTTTTATGCCTGGCAAATTCATCAGGAATTGATTCACTCCAACCATCAAAATAATGACGTTAAATTATTATTTGACAATACGTCGGGAAAATTCTTTTTTGTCCCTTGGGACGTAGGTAATACAAATCCTAGCAGTGAAATTGAGCTGTATAGCCGTTTGGCCAAGAGAATATTCACTAATCCGGTTTATTGGCATGAAAAAGATAAAATATTATATGACTATGCCAATAACAAGGATAATTTAAAGGATGATTTGGATTTTTATGATAAAACCTATAATTTGATTAAGCCGTCGCTTTATAAAGATCGGATGAAAATTTATACCAATCGTTGGGCCGATTCATTGATCATTAGCCGCCGCCAGGCTCTGATTGATGCTTTTGATAAAATCAAAGATCGCTACAAAAATAATTTAGCCTTTATTGACGTAGGAATAATTGATGATAACGCTAAAAAATTTGGCTTGAACAGCATCTTGGCTTTTATTGACGTTAATACCAAAAGTTACAGCGCTTTATGGTTAAAGGCCGTGGAAGCAGAGCTGGCTAACGGTCAAGCTCTGTCAGATTATAAGTTGTATTACGATGCTAATTCTAACCAAGAGCTTGATAATAATGATAAATTAGTAAAAGATTACAAAGATATTATTCTTTACACTCATAGAACCTTTGATTCAACGACGGAGGGCGGAAAATTGGAGTTAACCAAATATCGGTTTTATCTAGTTAGCGATAAAATCAGCAGTGAAGATTTTTCTGACCAATTAAATGATTTCAAGGTCAATTTACAAAATGGTATTACCGGTGACGACATTAAAAAAAAGGAAATTAACATCAAAATAATCAACCAAGCGGTTTTTAAATATTTTGATAATATTTCTGATCTTAGCGGATTTGAGCGAGAAAATCCTTTTTTCGTGGTTGATCGACAGGCTAAAAGAATAGTTTTACCGCCCGGGACATATCAATTCAACAAAAATGTAATAGTACCAAAAGGTTTTACTTTAGATATAAACCCGGGCGTCACCATTTTAATGGCGCCAAGCGTATCAATTGTTAGCTACAGCAAGGTAATTGCCCAAGGTACGGCGGCCGCACCAATTAATATTTTTCCTCAAATTCCAAACCAGCCGTGGGGAACCTTTGGTGTTTTAAATACCGGCAACCAATTGAATATTTTTGAAAATTTTAATGTTGTTGGCGGCTCAGAAGCCTATGTTAATGGCGTCTATATGTCGGGAATGGTTTCGGTCTATCATTCTGACATCAGCGTTAGAAATTCTCAATTTTCTAACGCCGCGGCTGACGATGGAATAAACGTCAAGTATGGCAAAGCTGCATTAACCAATAATCGGTTTATGAATAATTCAGCTGATGCTATTGATTACGATTTTATTAAGCAGGGACAGATTATCAGCAGTCAATTTATTAATAATGGCAATGATGGCGTTGATTTAAGCGGCTCGACTGTTTTGATCGCCAATAATCATTTTCAAAACTCCGGTGACAAATGCGTCAGCGTTGGCGAGAAGAGTTTAGAGACGGTAATTTACAACAATATTTTGGATGGTTGTAAAATTGGAGTAGAAATCAAAGATTTGTCTGACATATTGATTATCAATAATGTGATAATTAATAATGAGATTGGGCTTAATGCCTATCAGAAAAAACCGGTCTTCGGCGGCGGTAAGGCCAAAATTTACAATAGTATCATTTGGGATAATCAAAACGACGTTCAGACCGACCCACAGTCAGTTATTGCTATATTCAATAGTAATATCAACCGTGATGATTTGGATAATAATAATTTTAATACTCATCCTGAATTTGTTAATTTATCGGCCGGGGATTATCGGGTAGATTTGCCCCAGTACAAAAACGGCGGAGACAAGGGTGTTTTGGAGAAATATTTGGACCTGAAGCTTGATCAAGCGCCAGTTGGTTTAATAAAATAGAATATGAATTTTAAGCGGTTTATAAAAAAAATAGATTATAAACTTTTTATTTATTCGGTGATATTTTTTATCGTATTGACTGTGGGGCTTTTATTCGTTTATCAGAATCGATTGACTTTGGTAAATAATAAAATTATTTACAATAAATACACAAGAGCTTTTTTGCCCGCTTATCATTTTATTAATCAGTTGATTTATAAATTACCTAATGTAGTATATTTGCCCCTGATGCGCAGTCATGTCGGCATTCCAGAATATAAAATTATTATCGATCAAAAAAATTTAGAATTTTTAAATGACAACTTGCCTAAGCCGATATTTGTTGACGGGGTGCCGACTGGTTATGAAGAATTAGCCGATAAGTACAAGCAGTCAGTTCCGGCCAAATTTGTTTACGAGGGAGAGGAGTATAATGTTCGCGTTGGTTACCGAGGGGATCATGAAAATCATTGGGCTTATGATGAAAAATCTTGGGAAGTAGAATTTGACAAAGACAAATTATTTAATGGAATTAAGGTGCTAAAACTAATTATTCCTTCAGGGAGAGATTATTTTTCTGAATATTTAAACAGCTATCGAGCTAAAAAATTTGGCTTAAAAATAACTGAGGCGAGTTTTGCTAAATTATCAGTCAACGATATCAGATACGGTGTGTATTATCAGTTTGAAGACTGGTCTAAGGAATTTTTAGAAAAAAATGAGCTACCCTCAGACGCTAATTTGTACGTGACCGATGACGCCGTGATTAATTTAGATGATTTAAATTCCGCGTATAACGATTCAGTATTTTGGAAAAAGAAAGCCGAAGATGCAACGTTTAATTTTGATAATTATAGCGAGATCAATTTTTTAATTAAAGCGATGGACCAACCAAATTTTTCAGAAATTGTGCCTGACATTATTGATTTAGACAGCCTTTACTCTTGGCATACGCTTTCTATGTTAGCTGGCAGCCAGCATCAAACCGGTCGGGGGAATTCTCGTTTATACTTTAATAATACGAGCGGTAAGTTTGAGTTTATTCCCTGGGATATTAAGATAAATAATCTCACGGGTAGCCAAATAATCGATAATCTTTTATTGACCAAAATTTTTAGCGATCCCGCTCGCCAGCTTGAACTCAATCAATTCCTTTGGCAGTATGTAAAAAATCCAGATAACCTGGCTGATGATTTAGCGGCCTATGATGAAAAATATAATCAATTAAAACCGGCTTTTTATCTTGATTGGAGAAAATTCCATAATAATTTTCGGTTTGACTCAGAGGTTAGAATTATTCGGAAGTTATACGAGGATAACTTTAATCATTTAGCGAATTTATTCAATCAAGACGCCTCAAAAGTTGAAGTCTTTTTTAATCCAAATAAATTGTTGTTGACCATTGATATAATGGTTGATAATTTTAGCGGTTTAAACGTGATCGGGATAATTTTGCCTCCAAAAACGCAAGGTCAGATTGAACTTTTTTATGATTCAGATCAAAATGGCGTTTTGTCAACTGCCGACAATGCATTAGCCGGGAAATTTGCTACTGCCGGAAATACTCAGGAGTTATCGGATTTTAGCCAATCCATTTATAGTCAAAGACAATACGATCCAGACGGCAAAATTAGCCGTTTGGTTCCTACGCGCCATTCTTTTTTTATTAAGTTTAATCGGCAACAAGCGGCAGACTTTGATCTTAATAAGTTAAAAGTTCAATTAAATAATGCAATCACCGGAAAATCATTAAATTATTAGAGGGATTACTCGGTTTCATTTTCAGCTTATTATCTTTTTTATAAGACTTTACAATTATTCCGTTAAATGGTAATCTATATCCATTAAAATCCGGCTATTGATTTTATTATCAATTTTAATTATTAATATTAATCTATTAATTTAGATTAAGCCCAGTTTAGATTAATATGGCAAAACCAGCATTACATTTTCAAAGATTTGAATTTAAATACTATTTACCAAAAAATACCGCTAATAAATTAATTCCGGCTTTATTAAGCCATATGAGCTGGGATCCTTATATTAAAAATTCCAGTTATGATTTTTATCAGGTTAATAGTTTATATTTTGATAGCCCGAATTATGGTTGTTTTTGGGACAAAGAAAGCGGTTTAGCCGATCGGAAAAAATTAAGACTGCGTTTTTATAACCAATTGTCCGATAGCGAAAGTCCGATTTTTTTGGAAGTTAAAAGGAAAAAAGACGCATTGGTTATTAAAGACCGAATTCCGTTGGAATTAAAAGATGCGGCCAACGGCGTTTTAGATAGTAAATTGTCCAGTTTGGCAAAGCAGAATGAAAGCAATGATTTTTTAAAAGAATTGATTTGGTTTAAAAAGAGTAATTCTTTAAGACCAAAACTTTTCGTCACTTATAAACGCCAGGCTTTAATCGGCAAATTGGATAAGAAATTTCGGGTCACTTTTGATTATGACGTTAAAACCCAACTAATTAGTAGCTTGGTTCATCCATTAAATAAATTAAAAGAAGTTTATCCCGAAGGCGTGGTTTTGGAATTAAAATATAATAACATTTTGCCCTTTTGGTTTCAAGAAATTATTCAGAAATATCAATTGCAACGTTTAGCTTATTCAAAATATTGTAATTCATTACGCCGGGTTTTGCCCCAGCTTGATGATCATAATTATTCAGTAATTTAATAAAATTTTATGTTTGAAACATTATTCCAAGTGACTCCGAATACTGGGTCATTAAGTTTAATTCACATTCTCATTACTTTAGTTTTGTCTTTAATCCTTTCTTTAATTATCGCTTGGATTTATAAAACCACTCACCGCGGCATTTCTTATTCCCAATCTTTTGTTTTTACCTTGGTCTTAATTGGGGTTTTAATTTCAGTGATTATGATGATTATTGGCAATAGCTTAGCCATTGCTTTTGGCGCCTTTGGCGCTTTTTCTTTAATTCGTTTTCGCACCGCAATTAAAGACGCCAAAGATATCGCTTTTATTTTGTTAGTCGTGGCTATGGGTTTATCCGTTGGCACGAGAAATTATTTAATCGCCGTTTTAACCACAATTTTTTGCGCCTCGGTAATTTATATTTTAACTAAGATTAATTTTGGTTCAATTAGAAAATACGACTATTTATTGAGTTTTTTGGCGGATTCGCAAAAATTTAATGTGGAAAATCTGCGTTCAGTTTTTGCCGAATTTTTGAAATATGACAATTTATTGAATGTTTCTGCCAAAGAAAACGGCCGGATTTTAAATTACACTTTTAACATTAAATTTATTAAAGCGGCGGAAATTGAAAAATTTATTAATAAGTTAAATCAATTAGAAGGAATTTCCGACATTGATGTCATCAGCGCCAAAAATGACATTGAATATTAATGGGCTTTATTAAAAATTTTATTTATTTCTTAATTATTATTCTGGACAGGATATGGCCCAAGAAAGCCATTCCTGTTTTGTTATATCATTCAATTAGTGATGATGGTAGCCGTTTATCGGTTAATAAGAAAAATTTTGAAAAACAGTTGAATTTTTTAAGTAAAAATGGTTACCAGTCGATGGGGCCAGATGAACTTTATCAATGCTTGAACCAGGGCCAGGTGCCAAATAAAAAAATTATTATTACCTTTGATGATGGTTATCAGGATAATTACACGCAAGCTCTTCCAATATTAAAAAAGTATAATTTTTCGGCAATAATTTTTATCGCGACAAAATTTATTGGTCAAAAAGCCAGTTTTGCGACTGATAAAATTAATCAGGATAAAAAAATTTTAGACTTTAACGAAATCAAAGATTTAGCCGAAGAGGGGATAATTATTAGCAATCACTTTCATTCTCATTTGCCCTTGACTGGATTAAATAAAGAACAAATTACTAATGAATATCACACCGCTCAGAATATTTTAAAAAATTTTAATCATCGGAATATTCATCCGGAAATTGTCGCCTATCCGAAAAATCGCGTCAACCAAGAGATTATAAATTGTTTAAAGAACCTTAACGTCTTACTTGGCTTCAGCGGCAGCAATAAAGCGATTAATAAAAGTGACTTTCGTTTAAATTTAAGCCGCATTGAAATTTATCAATCAGATTCCATCTTAAAATTTTCCGCCAAATTAACGGCTTATTATTCTCTTTTCAAAATTAAAAAATTATGATTTTTGAAAAGCGGGTGCTTTGGTTTAAAACGATCAGATATGCTTTAGAACCCTGGCCCGATCTAGAAAAATTAAAAAAAAATTACGCGGCAATTTATTTGGTTAGTTATGAAAAAAAAGATTTGCCCGGTTTTTCTGTTAAAATTAAGGAAACGCCGATTATTTATCTCAACAGAAAAATTGAGGAGGTTTTCAATAGTTTTAATGAAACCACCAGAAATGAAATCAGGCGAACTTTTGACGATAAAATTCCCGGCTTAAAAATTATTGCTGACGATCAGAATTTAGACGCTAATTATCAATTAAGTAAAAAGTTTGAATACCAGCAGGGGAGAGTGCCGGAAAAAATTTCAATGTATCGCGGCTGCCGCTTATTTTCCGCTTATTTAGACGGGGAGATAATTTCCAGCATCATTTGTTACGATAATAATCAAATTTTGCGCGCCAAAGCGATTTGTTCTAAAAGATTAACTGTTGAAGACAGGGAGACTTACAAAATTATTTCTTATGCCACGCGCCGCTTGATTTATGAAGCTTGCCAGTGGGGGATTAAAAATAATTATCAATGTTTTGATTTAGGCTCAGTTAATTTTGCCAAGGAAAATTTAGCCCAGTTTAAATTAAGTTTTACCAAGGATTTAGTTACAGAATACACGTATACTTATAAAAGCCAATGGTTTGAACTTTTGGCCAGTGGGGTTTTTATAAAAAAAATACTAAAAAAGCTGCTTAAGCTTTAGCTATCATTTTTTTTCGTGGATTATTTAGAATAACTTAATTTTTGCTAAATTAAGCTATTTTTTTATTCACTTTGATATCTATTGACACCTAGTGATACTTAAAGATATAATATTAATATTGAAATTTCTTAATTAATTCTCTATTTTACTATAATTAAAGGTCAATATGGATCAAGAAATTAAGCCAAATAGCGTTTATACCACGACTGAAGCTCAGGAGTTGCTTAAGGTCAGCGGCAGTACGATGAAACGGATGCTTAAAAAAGGCTTGCTCCGGGCCAATAAAGTCGGTCATCAATACCGGATTTTAGGCAAAGAGATTTTACGGCTAGTTTCGCCGGAAGTTGAGCAAAAGGCGGTAAAATCTTATCTGAAGCTGAAAGAAAAAATCGTTGATAAAATTAATCAGTGGTAAGGCGTTAAATTTATGAATTTTGCCAACAATCGACTTTTTAAAATTGTCTACCTTGCCCAAAAAGCATTTTTTGAATATAAATGGCAAATTGTTTTATTAACTGTTTTAGGTTTAATTGGGGCGAGTCTTGAAGGCATCGGTGTTAACGCTTTGATTCCTTTATTTTCTTTTGCCATAGAAGACGGTCAGACCAGCAATAATTTAATTTCTCAATTAACAAAAGGTTTTTTTGATTTTTTTAATTTAAATTTTAACGTCAGCTTTTTATTATTTTTTATCATCACTCTTTTTATTTTAAAAGCTTTAATTAATTTATTAATCGCTTTTATCAAAATCAATATTACTTCTGATTATGAAGCAAAAACTAGAAGTCGGCTTTTTACTAAAATTTTAAATTCTTCTTGGCCCCACCTGCTTAAACAAAAATCGGGTCATTTGGAGACAATCTTAATGCTTGATGTGCCGGCCAGTTCAAGCCTTTTAGAGCAAATCAGCGGCGCGATAATTGTTTTTGGCAGTTTATTAATTTATATTATTGTTGCTTTAAATATTTCTTTGCCCATTACTTTAATTACGATTATTTTGGGTGCGATTTTATTTTTGACAATTAAGCCAGTCATTTATAAAACAAAAAAGGTCGCTTATGAGCGAACCCAAGCTAATAAAGAAATTGGCCATCATATTAGTGAAAATTTGAGCGGCATTAAAGCTGTTAAAGTTTTGGCAGCTGAGATGGGGATTATTACTAGAGCCAATGATTATTTTGAGAAATTAAAAAAATTATGGGTGAGAAGTCTGATGTTAAAGACTTTAAGTGCCGTTTTTATTGAGCCTTTAAGCTTAATTTTTATTTGTTTGGTTTTTATCTTTAATTATAGCTCGCCGAATTTTAACTTGGCGGTTCTAATCGCTATTGTTTATTTAATTCACCGGATTTTTATTTATTTTCAGCAATTGCAGCGGAATTTACAGACAATTTTAGATTTATTCCCTCACTTGCAAAGTATCATCAAATATGAGGGACAAGCGATAGATAATTTTGAGCGAAACGGCGGGGATAAAAAGTTTGCATTTAACCAAAATCTAAAATTTGAAAATGTTAATTTTGCTTATTTTGAAAATAAACCAATTTTAAATAATCTTAATTTGAAAATTAATAAAGGTGAAATGATTGGTTTGATCGGCCCGTCGGGCTCCGGTAAAACCACTTTAGTTGATTTAATTTTGCGGCTTTTTCAGCCAAGTGCCGGAAAAATTTATTTAGACGGAATTGATATTTCCGAAATTAATTTAAAAGAATGGCGCGATCATGTCGGCTATGTTTCCCAAGAATTATTTTTAATTAATGACACCGTGGCTAATAATATCAGATTTTATAACAAAATTTTAATCGATCAAGATATCGCTGAAGCGGCAAAAATGGCTAATATTTATGAATTTATTCAGACTTTGCCGAATAAATTTGAAACCATAATCGGCGAACGAGGAATTTTAATTTCCGCCGGTCAAAGACAGCGCATTGTTATTGCCCGAATTTTAGCCCGAAAACCGCAGCTATTGATTTTAGACGAAGCGACTTCGGCGCTGGATAATAAATCTGAAGCCAAAATTCAAAAAGTCATTGAAAATCTGAAAGGTAAAATCACGGTTTTGATTATTGCCCATCGTTTATCCACAATTACGGACGCGGATAAATTATTGGTTTTGGATAATGGTGGAATTATTGAGCAAGGCACGCCAGCTGATCTTTTGAAAGATAAAAACACTTATTTTTATAAGGTTTATAATATTACCGCTTAGAAAATAATTATAAAATATATTATGTCAATTTTAGACCACAAAGCAATTTTAGTCACCGGCGGAACCGGTTCTTTCGGGAAAAATTTTATTAGATATCTTTTGGCAAATACCGCTGCCAAAAAAGTTATCGTTTTCAGCCGTGATGAATTAAAGCAGTCACAAATGGCTCATGAATTTAATGATGAAAGACTGCGCTTTTTTATCGGCGACGTCCGGGATTTGCCACGATTGCAGCGGGCTTTTGCCGGTGTGGATATTGTCGTTCACGCCGCGGCCTTAAAACACGTGCCAATTCTGGAATATAATCCTTACGAAGCCGTTAAAACTAATATTTTAGGCAGCCAAAATGTGATTGAGGCGGGGATTGACCAAAAAGTCCAAAAAATCCTTTTGGTCTCAACGGATAAAGCGGTTCAGCCGATTAATCTGTACGGTTCAACCAAGCTTTGCGCGGAAAAATTGTTTATTGCCGGCAATTCGTACGCGGCCGGCCAGACTAAATTTAGCGCTGTTCGTTACGGCAATGTTTTAGGCAGTCGCGGCAGTATTGTTGAATCATTGTTAAACCATAACGGCCAAGATGAAGTAAAAATTACCGACGAAAATATGACTCGCTTTTGGATTACTCTGCCGCAGAGTTTTTCGTTAGTGATGTTTGCCTTAGAACAAATGGCTGGTGGAGAAATTTTTGTGCCTAAAATTCCGTCAATGAAATTAGTTGATTTGTTTGACGCGGTGGTGCCGGAATACAAAAGAAAAGTCATTGGTATTCGGCCGGGTGAAAAAATGCATGAAACTTTATTAACCGAAGATGAATCACGGCACGCTTATGAATTAGAAAAATATTATGTAGTTTTGCCCGAGTTTGAATTAGGACGAATTTTGGAGGAGAAATATAAAAAATTGGGAAAAACTTTGCCGCTTAGATTCCGCTATAGCAGTGACACTAATGCTGAATGGCTTACTAAAAATCAGCTTAATTTATTGATTAATAATAAAAAGTGATTATGGCTTATCGTTTTTGTTCAATTTGTGGCGGCCGATTAAAAAATCGAAAAGACGGCAACTTATCTTGCCAAAAATGTGACTTTGTGAATTATCGAAATCCCCGACCAACCGCCACGGGAATAGTTTTATGCAAAAATAAATTGCTTTTGACTAAACGGGCGGGCAATCCGTTTAAAGGCTGGTGGGATTTTCCCGGCGGGTTTATTGACCGGGGGGAAAAGGCCGAAAAAACTTTAGTCCGCGAGCTAAAAGAAGAAACCGGTTTAAAAATTAAAATTAAAAAATTTTTTGGCACTTACAGCGGGACTTATCCCTCAAAACTGGATCCGTTTTTCGTCTTAACGGTTGTGTTTATCGCCGATAGTAACCAAGAAAAACTGGAAGCCAATGACGACGTTTCAGCGAGTCAATGGTTTGCTAAAAAACATCTGCCTAAAAAAATTGCTTTTGATTCCAATCAGAAGATTATTAAAGATTTTTTAAAAATATGGAAATAAAAGATTTTAGTTATTATTTTGATTTAAGCGA
>DATDWV010000063.1:0-12590 GCA_035289505.1 Patescibacteria group bacterium
TGACTAATTCTATTATTTTAGTTGATGATTTAGAGGCGGCGGAGATGGTTAAATTATTGAATAACGCTTATCGTGATTTGGTTTTCGCCTTTGCCAATGAAACGGCGTTAATTTGTGATAAACTTAATTTGAACAGTTATAAAATTATTGCCGCCGCTAATCAAGGTTATTCTCGCTCTGATATTCCTCAAGCTAGCCCTGGGGTTGGCGGCTACTGTCTAACTAAAGATCCTTATATTTTATTAGAATCAACGAAAAAGATTGGTTATCAAGTTAAATTGCCTTTAATTTCAAGAAAAATCAATCAGTCAATGATTGATTACGTTTGTCATCGAACTTTTAATTTTATTAAAAAAAATAATAAAATTAAAAATA
Source organism: Patescibacteria group bacterium (assembly GCA_035289505.1). Taxonomy (GTDB): domain Bacteria; phylum Patescibacteriota; class Patescibacteriia; order Buchananbacterales; family UBA6539; genus HO2-39-17. The sequence continues at coordinate 376 of DATDWV010000063.1, forward strand.
AAGTGAAAATCTTTGTTATTGGTTTGGCCTTTAAGGGTGAGCCTGAAACAACGGATATGAGACAATCAACTTCATTAGACATAATAAAAAAACTCCATGGAAGTTATAATCATATTTTTGCCTATGACCCCTTGATTAAAAAAACCGATATTGTTAAAGCCGGCCTTAAATATCGTTCTTTGGCGCAAGGTTTTAAAAATGCTGATTGTGTTTTAATTTTAAATAATCACCGGTCTTATAAAGATTTTAAACTTTATGATTTAGCGACAACGATGAAAAAGCCAGGATTATTATTTGACGCTTGGCATATATTTGACGATCTGATTACTGAGCCAATCGCAGGAATCCAGCATTGGGGCATATAACAAATGAAAATTATGAAATATATTATTCTTAATTTCGCTTACGGTTTCGGGCCTTTTTTGAGAACGACAGAATTAGCCTTGGCGATTAATGATATTTTAGAGCAGAAGGGCCTGGAACGATTGGGGGTTATTATCCCTTGGGTTTACGGCGAAAAGCAGAAACGGATTATGCAAGAAGAATTTGGTTCGATTATTCGTAAAAATCCGGATCAACTCGTTTTAGACAATAATTTAGGGCAGATGCTGGGTTCTATTTTTTATGGTGATCAAGGCTACGAGGAATCACTTAGATATTACTTAGCTAATATAAAAAAAATTGAGAATAAGATAAAAGATTATTTCGCCGATGGCTTAATGGTTCAAAATTTTGCCGGCTTGCCTGTTCAAATTAAATCATCGCAAATTGCTTTTTGCATCAGCCGCGCGCCAAGAGTAAATTTTCCCATTGAGTTTTCCTATAACGCTTCTTTTGCTTTTATTTCCGAGATTTTAGACCTGGCAATCGCCGAGACGGATATTACACTGGATAAAAATTTATTCAAATCAGTCGCGCCTTATTATTTTGAGATTGAAGCTAAGCAAACTTTGAATTTTATTGCCGAACCAGGGACTTTCTCTTATTTAAAAGAGCGATTACCGAGGCATAAAAATGAAATATTAACGCCCCCTAACGCCGCTTTACTGCCGAAAAAAATTGATTGCGGTCAAATTAAGAAAGGAATTTATTTAACGGTGACCGGTATTCCTACTTTAGAACGTTTATTCCAGGAAGCAAAGCGGATGGGAGTGAAAATTTATTCTAACAATCCTAAAGCGATCAGTGGTAGTCAAAACGCTTTACCCCATATTCTCGGTTGTCCTAATATTTTATTTCATTTTGCTCGGAGCGGTTGGGGTTCAGCTTGGCTTTCTCTATTAAAAAAATCGCCGTTTGTTACTCCTGCTTATGACCAAAAAGACGATCCAGAAATTTATTTCAATAATATTTGTTTGGAAAAAATGGGTTTAGGTTTAGTTTATAAAGGTCAATCAATCAGCGATTTAATCGCCTTTGGCAAGCAATATCGCCTTAATGCCAATAATATTATTAAAAATCTTTTAGCTAAATATGGCACATTAGACGGTATCAGCTATACTGCCGAAAAAATCGTTAGTCATTATTTAAATGGTATATGACAAAAATTATTGCTGAAATTTGCCAAAATCATTTAGGCCAAAGAGATTTTTTAGGCCAAGCAATTAAAGCCGCGGCTGCCGCTGGCTCTGATTATATTAAGGCTCAAATTATTTTTTCCGAGGATTTAACCAATCGCCCCAGATTTAATGAAGGTTTCGTGGAAGATAACGGCGTGGTAAAAACTATCAAGCGGCCCTATCAGCCGGAATTTGAGCGCCTTAAAAAATTAGATCTTAAAGAAGATGATTATAAATGGTTTATTGAGGAGTCGTGGAAAAATAATATTAAACCAATGGCCACAATTTTTTCTCGCCGCAGAATAGAATTTGCCGCTGGATTGCCTTGGCCAGAAAAAGTAGTCAAGGTAGCCAGTTATGATTGTGCTAGCCATGCCTTAATTAAAGAGTTATGTGATGCCTTTAATCATTTGATTATCTCAACCGGCGCCACATTTGATGAAGAAATAGAAAAAACCGCCGAAATTGTAAGAAGTAAAGGGAAAAAATTAACTCTTCTTCACTGTGTTACTAGTTATCCTAATACTTTAGAAATGTGCCATTTAGCCCGAATGATTTGGCTAAGGCGCTTAAATGACTTAGTGGGCTGGTCTGATCATACTTTAGTCAAGCGCGATGGTTTAAAGGCGGCAAAAGTTGCGATGTTGCTCGGTGCTGATTTCATTGAGCGTCATTTCACAATTTTATCTGAGGACCAGACAAAAGACGGGCCGATTTCAATTCATCCACAACAGCTTAAGCAGTTGGTAGATTTTAGCCGTCTCGCTAGACAAGAACAGAAAAAAATGGTTGACAAGGAAATTGATAATTGGTTAACAATGATTGGGGATCATAAGTGTGAGCTGACCCATATTGAAATATTAAATCGTGATTATTATCGGGGCCGATTTGCTAGTTATATCAATGGTCGATGGATTTATAATTGGGAAGAATGAAATTTAAAAAATATGGATAAACCGCAAAAAGAAAATTTAAGAGTTGCCGGTATTATTTTGGCCCGCGGCGGCTCAAAAAGGGTGCCGGGAAAAAATATAAAAATTCTTGGCGATAAGCCTTTGATTGCTTGGGTAATTGAGGCCGCGAAAAATTCAAAATTAGTTCAAAGGATTATTTTAAACACTGATGATGAAAAAATTGCTTCGGTTGGTAAAGAGTATGGCGCGGAAGTTTTATTTCTTCGTCCAGCGGAATTAGCCCAAGACCATACTCCAGATTTTCCCGTTTTTGAGCATTGTCTTAATTGGTTAAAAGAGAATGAAAATTATCAGCCAGATTTGATTGTTCATCTTAGGCCAACCGGGCCATTAGTGACTGCTGACGAAATTGATAAAGCTATTGAAACTTTGCTTAGGTACCCCGAGGCTGACAGTATCCGTTCGGTACGAGAAGCTGACAAATCACCGTTTAAGATGTGGAAAAATATCGGTAATTTTATGGAGCCGTTGATTTCATTGTTAAACATTAAAGACGCTCATACCGCTCCTAGCCAACTGTTACCCAAGGTTTATCAGACCACTCCTGACATTGGAATTTTTCGTCTAAAAACTTTGTTGGACAAGAAATCAATTATTGGCGATAAGGTTTTGCCTTATCATTTAAACCGGCCAACAATTGATATTGATACGCCAATTGATTTTGAGATCGCGGAATTATTAATAAAAAACAAAAATTTTAATAATTTTGATCATAAATAATCAATTAGGAAGATACTTTTTATTTAGTTTGCCTTATAACGTAGTCTTTGTCGCAAAACTGCGAACTAATTGCCCAACGGAATTTGTCTAATTTAACCGGTTTAAAGCCATGATAAAAGTCAGCCTTAACATCATAGATTAAGCCGGTATTAATTAATTTCGGCGGTTCAATCATGATTTCGTTTAATTCATTATCTTTTGCTAAAACTAAGCCGCCAGAACCAGGCATTTCTCTGCCGTTAATAAAAAATAAAATATTAAGGCAATATTTAATTTTTTCATCGCTGTAAATCCCGTCTTTATGGGGCATGACTTGTGAACCGACAAAAGTTGAACTCACTAAAAAAGAATCACACATTAAATCAAAATTAACGCCGGCGAAATTTCTTATTCTTTTGGCAAATTCATCGGTTATCAGGTAATCAAGAAATTTTTGAAACGCGGGGAATTGATCAGCATAATCAATTTTAGGTGAGATGTCATAATCCCAGCGAAAACCGGTATTATAACTTTTTGTCATTTTTCGCGGTGGGTTAAGATAGTAACTTTTTGGCCAATTTTTTAAAATTTCCTGATGAAAGTCCGGAGATAAAACATTCTCCAGATAAGCCCAACCATTTTTTTGATAATGATTTGCGGCTTGTTCTAAGCTATTAGTAATTTGACAGGTGGCGTTGCTAATTCGTGGCTGTTTATTCTGAAACTTACGTCTCAATAACCTAATTTTTTTTGTGAGTTCGTCTAATTTTATTCTTAATTTAATTAAAAATTGAATTGGGCCGTTAGAATATTTTTTATAATAACTGCCGGAAAAAGAAACTCCCATATTATTATAGTTAATTGTTAGCTGCTCGATGTTTACCCGCCAAAATTTTTGCGGAGCAAAAATTTTGGCGGGTTGATTTATTGACCACTTCGACTTAGTACTGTTTTAATTGTTTTTAATAAAATACTTAAATCCAAAGTCAGAGATCTATTTTTAATGTAAAAAAGGTCAAATTGAAGTTTTTCCAGACTTTCTGAAATTGAGCCGCCGTAATTTGGGCCAACGACCTGCGCCCAGCCGGTTAAGCCGGGTTTAATTAATAAACGTTCCTTATAAAAGGGAATTTCATTTTGGAGCTGCTCCACGAACTCCGGCCGTTCCGGGCGCGGCCCAATTAAGCTCATCTCTCCCCGTAAAACATTTAATAATTGGGGGATTTCGTCAATTCTGGTTTTTCGCAAAAACCGGCCCAAACGAGTGACGCGCGGGTCGTTTTTCGTTGCCCATTGCGGTCCGTTGGTTTCCGCTTTATCAACCATGGTTCTAAATTTAATCGCCCAAAAAGGATTGCCTTCTTTGCCGGTTCTGATTTGCCGGAAAAACACAGCACCCGGGCTGTCTAATTTGATTAAAAGCGCGATTAAGGGAATAATTGGTAAAGAAAAAATCAAAAAAACCAAAGAAAATACAAGATCAAAAAATCTTTTTAAGACTTCGTAAAACTTTTTGCTGCCCTCGCTTAAATTTTCCAAAAACCAGATTTGTTCAATCGTGGCCACGGGAATTTTTCCGGTAATTTTTTCATAAAAACTAGCCAAATCAAAAAAATTAATTTTTAAAGGCAGACAGGCGAATAAGGCTTTAGTTAGCGCCGGATTTTGTCGGGGATGAATCGTGGAAACAATTGATTTAGCTTTGGTTCTCAGGCAAATTTCTTTTAGTTGATTGATAGATTCGGGTTCATTAATTTCTAAATTTTTTAAATTTTGCGGCAAATTTATTTGCTGATCAACTTTAATTATTCCTTTAATGTTGAAATTTAAATCAGGTTTGTTTTGCAGTTCTTTAATAATTTCTTCAACTAAATTATTAAAGCCGATAAAAATTAAACCATTGTCAATTTTTAACGATTTAGTCAAAAAACTAAAAGTCCGGTGCCAAAAATAAATTAATAAGCTGGAAATTATTAAATCAATTAATAAAATTCTTTGCGGTTTAATGTCAAACAAGCGGCCTTGGCTTAAATAGAAAAAGATGATGGCGAGACTAGCATTAACCGCCATTGATTTAATCAGGCGATTTAAAACTTCAATCCGATTATGGCTAAACCTTAAATCATAAAAATCATTGATATAAAGAATAATCAACCAAAAGATAAAGACAAGGGTAAATGGCAGAAGATGTTTAAACCAGAGTTCTGGGCGGTAGTCGTTTTGATACCTGATAATTAAAGTCAGCCAAAGAGAAAAATAAAAAATGACGATATCGCCAAAAAAAAGAAAATATTTTTTATTGCCCTTACCCATTGTTTTTAAGTTGATTATTTTTTGCTTAGTGATTGATGATTTTTATTATACAACAAAAGGTCATACTTAGCAAGTCCTGAGAGTTGCAGATAAATCCGATTTTTGTTAAAATTATTTTATGTTGTTTATTCATTTTTCTAAATTTTTTAAAAATTTTTGAAATTTATGAATCTAAACGTCCAGGCATTGAATCAGCGATTAATTTCAATTATTAAAATCGGCATTTTTATGATTATTGTTTTGCCGATTTTCATGAACAGCAAGTTCTTTTTCCCTTTTATCGTGCCAAAAAACATCGCTTTTAGAATTATCGTGGAAATTATTTTCCTTTTATATTTAGTCGTTTTATTTTTAGATAAACGATATAAACCGACATTTAATAAAATTACGATTTCTTTATTGCTATTCGGCGCGGTTTCGTTTATGGCCGCGATTTTTGGCTTAAATTTTAAGACCAGTTTTTTCGGCAATTACGAACGGATGAGCGGGTTGTTTCATCTCCTCCATCTTTTAATGTTCTTTTTTGTTTTAATCGGGGTGATCAGGGAAAAAAAAGATTGGCATACTTTTTTTACTTTTTCCATCTTTGTCAGTTTATTGATGTCGTTTTTGGCTTTAGCCCAGTATTTAGGCGTGCCATTTCTGCTTAGATCGTCTGGAGGCAGCCGGCTTTCCGGCACGGTTGGCAACCCGACTTTTTTCGCCGCTTATTTGATTTTTCATTTATTTTTAATTTTTTATTTTTTCGCCGAGGAAAAACGATTTGATTTAAAAACATTTTCTTTGGCGTTTTTAATTTTTGATTTCGCTCTTGTTTTGGGTTTGGTTTTTGGCCAATTTTTTCCAGAAAGTGATTGGGGCTGGTTAAATATTTTGCGCTTGCCGGTTTTGAAATGGACTTTTGCCTATCCCGGCTTATTTTATTCTTTTTTGTTTTTCCAGTTAATGATTTTAGCCGCCTGGTTTTTGCGCCACAAAAACCATGTCGTGCGCGCGCTTTTGGCCGCCGTTTTCATTATTGAATTTTTCATTTTTTTAAATACCCAGACCCGCGGTGCGATCATCGGTTTTTTTGCCGGTATTCTTTTGTTATTTTTGGCGATAATTTTTTATAAATCAGACAAAAAAATAAAAATATCTTTTGCCGCTTTGTTTTTATTGGCCATAATATTTCCCATTTTATTATATTTAGGGCGCGACACCGCTTTAATTCAAAACAGCCCATTAAGCCGTTTGGCCACCATATCTTTGACTAATATTACGGTTGAATCCCGGCTTCTGGCTTGGCAGGCCAGCTGGCTTGGTTGGAAAGACACGCCGAAATCATTTTTGATCGGCTATGGCCCGGAAAATTATTATTACGCTTTTAATAAATATTTTCCCACGCCAATTTATAAAGACGTTGGCTCGCAAATTTGGTTTGATCGCGCCCATAATATAATTTTTGACGTTGGAGTCACGACCGGCATCATTGGATTATTAATTTACTTAAACTTGTTGGGTTTTACCGTTTTAGCCCTTTATCATCATTATCGTCAAACTCGCGAAATCAGTTCGAGTTGGCTTTTAATCTCTTTAATTTTAGCTTATTTTATCCAGAATTTTTTCGTTTTTGACACATTGAACACGGAAATTCCTTTTTATCTTTTTTTGGGTTTTGTCGTTTTTTTAGTTAATCAGCCAATAAATAAAGAAGGAGAAAAAGCAGAAACCCCTTTAGCCAATGGTCAAGCCGGCTATATTTATTTGTCTGTTATTTCCGTGATCATATTGTTTTTAATTTTCGGGGTTAATATTAAAACTTTAAAGGCCAACAATTATATTTTTAAAGGTTTGGTTCAATCAGACAATACCATTGAAGAAAAATTTGAATATTTAAAAAAAGCAACTGATCAAAGCGAGATTGGCAAATTTGAAAGTCGTCAGCAGTTAGCCAGCTTTGTTCAGGGTTTATTAAAAAATGAGAACGTTTCGGCCAGTCAGCTAAAATTAATGTTTAATGAAGCTGAAGCGGAATTGGAAAAAAGCGTGGTTGAAGAACCCCAAAACATCCGTCATTATCTTTATTTAACTTCTTTTTTGAACGCGACAACGCGCCTTAATCCAAATAATCCGCAAAAAGTCATTGCTATTTTAGAACCAGCGATTTCCTTAAGTCCAACCCGACCTCATATTTATTATGAAATCGGCCAAGCTTATCTGTTCATGAATAATTTTGATCGAGCCATTGAATATTTTAATCAAGGCATTAAATTGGCGCCAAAAATTATTGATGATCAATGGAATATTTTAACCATTTACGTCATTTTTAAAAAAAACGACTTAGCCGAGCAACAGCTTAGATTCATGCGAGCAGAACTTAAATGGCAGCCAAATCTTGACGATTTGCGCCGCCTTGCTGATTTATTCAGCCGCGCTGAATTTTATCCCAAGGCGATTGAATTTATGGTCCAAGTGATTAATTCTAACGCAACCCTTGACGATTACGCTAAGTTAGCGGCGCTATACGCCCAAGGGGGGGATAAAAATTTAGCCCGCCAAACCGCCTTGAAAGCAATTGAGTTGAATAAAAATTCCAAAAATTTTGACGCCAATTTCGCGGCCGAAGCGGAATTATTTTTAAAAAAAATGGAAGCCGGCGAACTGTAACCTAAAAAATGAAAAATAAAAAAAATTATTTAATTTTTTTGAATTTTTTAATTTTACCGATTTTAACAATCGGGGCATTTTTTTATTTATCAGCCAGCGCGAAAACCAAAACCGATTCGTTTAGGCCTGGCGAAATTATTGTTAAATTCAAAAACGATCGAAATCTTTATAAAATAAAGGTTTCTTTAGATCTTGATATTTTTTCCGTTATTAATCAATATCAAAATGGCTTAGGGGTTGAATCAATCAAACCTAATTATTTGGTGAAAATGACGGCTTTTCCCAATGACGTGGATTATTCATTGCAGTGGTATTTAAATCCAATTAAAGCCAAAGACGCCTGGTCAAAAGTTTTAGTGACGCGCGAACAGGAATTTATTTCAAAAAAATCAGTGATCGCGATTTTGGACAGCGGTGTTGATCTAGGTCACCCTGATTTAAATAGCCAGATTTGGCGCAATACCAAGGAAATTCCCAACGATGGGGTTGATAACGATAATAATGGCTATGTTGACGATATTAACGGCTGGGATTTTATTGAAAACGACAATAATCCAAATCCGACTTTTAGTTTTGGTTTTGATGAAAGCGCGGTGAAACACGGTACGATTGTGGCAAGCATTGCCGCCGCGGCTTCACATAACCAGCAAGGCATAGCTGGTGTTAGCTGGTTTAGCCAAATTATGCCCCTGCGGGTTTTGGACGGCAACGGCGCGGGCGATGTCTACACCGTCATTCAGGCGATTAATTACGCGGTGGCTAACGGGGCGGAAGTGATTAATATGAGTTTTATCGGCAGCCATTTTGATCAAGACTGGCTTAACGCGATTAGAAACGCTTATCAAAAAAACGTCTTGGTCGTGGCCGCGGCGGGCAACACTGATCCAACAGTTAACGGTTTTAATCTTGATCAAAATAAATTTTATCCGATCTGTTTTAACGGTGAGGCGGGGGAGAATTTGGTGATTGGCGTGGCGTCAGTCGGTAAGGATTTAAAAAAATCGGGCTTTTCCAATTATGGCAGCTGCATTGATATTGCCGCGCCCGGGGAAAGTTTTTACGCGGCCCAGCCCTATAATCCAAAAATCGGCGGTTTTGACAAATATTACGATGGCTATTGGTCGGGCACCTCATTGGCCGCGCCGTTAGTCAGCGGCACGATTGGTTTAATTAAATCAATTCGGCCGTCATTAAGCGCGGATCAAATCATTTCTTTTATCAAAGAAGGTGCGGCTAATATAGACCAGTATAATCCCGATTTTAGGCAAAAATTAGGTGCCGGCTTGTTAGATGCGGGCAGTGTCGTGGAAGTGACTTTGGGCAAGCGCGTGGCTAAAGAAAAAGGCGGACAGGATAATTATTTAGTCGCGGGTTTAGGCGCCGGTTCTTTTCCGCAAATTAGAATTTTAAAAACTGACGGCACGATTTTTAAAGAATTTTACGCTTTTAGCCCCCAGTTTAACGGGCTGATTAACGTTAGTACCGGGGATATTAATGGTGATGGCCAAGATGAAGTCATTGCCGCGGCTGGTTTTGGCGGCGGGCCGCATATTCGGATTTTTAATATTGAAGGCCAATTGATTTCCCAATTTTTCGCTTTTGACAAAAAATTGCGCGGCGGAGTTAATGTGGCGGTCGGGGACATCAATGGCGACGGCTCTGATGAAATTATCGCCGCCGCCGGCCGCGGCAGCCCGCCAGAAATTAAAATTTTTGACTATCAGGGCAATTTATTAAATGCGATTTTGGCCTATCATCCGAGTTTTACCGGCGGGGTAAAAGTCGCGGCCGCTGATTTTAATCGTGATAGTAAGGCTGATATTATTGCCGGCGCCGGCGCCGGCGGCGGGCCGCATGTTCGGGTTTTTAAAGAAAACGGGGAATTAATTTCCCAATTTTTCGCCTTTAACAAAAATTTCCGCGGCGGGATTAATTTGGCGGCCGGTGACATTCACGGTGACGGCCAGCCGGAAATTTTGGTCGCCGCGGAAAAAAATTCAACGCCGCAAGTTTCCGCCTTTACTTATTTGGGCACGCCGCTTGAGAGTTTTTTAAGCTATGAGCCGAATAATTTATTTGGCGTTAATTTGGCCGCCGGCGACATTAATAACGACGGCATAAGCGAAATTATTACCGGTCCGGGTGTTGGCGGTCCGCCGCAAATCCGGGTTTTCAACCGTCAGGGCCAAAAGAGTTTTGAAATTTCCGCTTACCGATCCGGTTACTTAGCCGGTGTTCGCGTTTCGGTTTTACGATATTAGCAAGTTTATGGATCAAGTTAATATTTTTTTAAATTACATCCGGCGTTTCCCTTTAGCCAAACAATTTATCAAGTTTTGTCTTATTGGCGGGACTTCGGCTCTAATTAATTTTTTGCTTTATTATTTTATCACGGAACGATTTTTTGTTTGGTATGTTTATTCTTCCATTATTTCCTTTTTAATTTCCGCGATTTTTAATTTTTCTTTTAACAAACTTTGGACTTTTCGCGACTCCGAAATGGGTTATTTGGTCTTTCAGCAGATTGGCAAATACGCGGCCGTTATGGGTAGCGGTCTTTTTTTTAACACTTTAATTATTTACGGCCTAACTGACGGGGTTGGTTTTGATTATCGTCTTTCTTGGGTTTTCGCGACAGGCTTGGTCACTTTTTGGAATTTTAGTTTTAATCGTTTGTGGACTTTTCGCCGCCGTTAATTATCCCTTGAATTAATGGGGGAATTATCATATAATATTAATAGTTTTTAAATTTCATTTTTATTAAGTCATATGGCAAAAAAAGCAATTTTTGAAAAACCCAATGTTTTAGTGACGGGCGGCGCCGGTTTTATCGGCTCGCACCTCTGCGACGAATTAATTAAAACCAGTAAGGTCATTTGTTTGGATAATTTCATATCAGGTGATGAAGCCAATATCGATCATTTATTACAAAATTCTGATTTTGAGTTTATTAAGCATGACATTAACGAGCCGATTAATTTGGAAGATTTCCGGGAGCTGGAAAAATTTCAGATTAAATTTCAGGGTCTTCAAGAAATTTACCATTTAGCGTGTCCGACCTCGCCCAAAGATTTTGAAAAAACAAAAATTAACACGGTCTTGGCCAATTCGGTGGGCACGAAAAACTCCTTGGATTTAGCGGTTAAATACAAAGCGAAATTTTTACTCGCTTCTTCATCAGTGGTTTACGGACAGAGAAATCCAAAAAATTCTTATTTTAAAGAAACTGATTTGGGCCAAGTCAATCAATTAAGCCCGCGTGCTTGCTATGACGAAGGCAAAAGATTTGCCGAAACCTTAACTCAAACTTACGCTGAGGTTTATAATATTGACGCTAAAATCGGCAGAATTTTTCGGACCTATGGCCCGAGAATGAAATTAAAAAACGGGGAGATGGTGCCTGATTTTGTTTATAACGCTTTGGAAGGGAGTGATTTGATTATTTACGGCGACAAAAATTTCACCTCTTCTTTTTGCCATGTTTCGGATATTGTTTCGGGTTTAATTAAATTAATGAAAAGCGGGGAATCCGGCCCATTTAATCTTGGCAGTGACGCGGAATATAAATTAGCAGATTTCGCCAAAAAAGTGGTTGACTTGACCGGTTCAAAATCAAAAGTTGTCTTTAAAGATCAATTGCTTTTTATGACCTCTTTAGGCCTGCCGGATATTAGTTTAGCTAAACAAGATTTATCTTGGTTTCCGGTAGTCTTATTGGACGAAGGCATTAAAGGCGCGATTGATTATTTTAAAGCTTATCGGGCAATTGTTCGGCCGGGTTCAAGGTAAAGCCAATATGAAGATTATTGCCGTGGTTCCGGCTTACAACGAAGAAAAGACTATTTTTAAAGTTGTCAGCGAGTTAAAGGAAAATGTGAAAGAAGTTATTGCGGTTGACGACGGCTCAAATGATCAGACCGCTGAATTAGCCAAAAAAGCCGGCGCTAAAATCTTAACTCATTTTTTAAATCGTGGCCAGGGTGCGGCGTTGCAAACTGGTATTTTTTGCGCCCTAAAAGAC
>DATDWV010000064.1:0-3650 GCA_035289505.1 Patescibacteria group bacterium
GACGCGTGTTGACCCAGCCGCAAACCTTCACGATTTTACCGGTTTTTTTCACAGTCTCGCTGATATTTATTCGCTTCATAAACAAAAATTTAATCCCCTAAATTTAATTAAAATACCTTATTATCATACATTTTTTTTAAGAATTTGAAAAGGGGCTTGACAAATTTTAAATTTTAAGATAAACTATGAAAATCTCACACTGGGGTTCTTTTTAGTTTCCGAAAGGAGGTGATAGCAATGGCCGCTGGACTAGTTTCAGAGGCAGAAAAACAGTGTCTTGATTCCTTATGGGATCAAGTAAAAAATGACTGCCTGAATGCCGGCGGTACGCTCTTTCTGGGGACAGAACAGCACGAAACATTTGTGCAACTGCTTAAGGCAAACTCCGGTAACAAGGGAGTCAATTATGAACACTGGCGGAATGGTGGCGGCAGCAGGTTTAAACACCAGCTGCGGATCAGGGAGAATGGCGACGTTTTCGTCTTCGAACACGTCTGTGACGAGGAAGATCTCGCGATCTGACTCGCCCACCCTTTCTCATTAACAGGGGTCTTGACAAAAAGTCAGGACCTCTTATTTTTTATCGTAAAAAAAATGCTCCGTAGCTGATTAGCCCGGAGCAAAATAGAGTAAAGATCATTTTTAATCGTCAGCGCGCTTGGCCAGCCGCCGCTGCATTGCCTCAATATCGGCAATATTACCGCAATAGCCGCACCGACAAACCGGCTTAGATTTATCACCAAAGATATTGAAGCGAGAAACAATGTCCGCCTCACCCCGATGATTATCAACGCAGTCTGCGCCAGCCGTGCAACGAAGAGTGCCAACCAATTGAGTCGGCATTCCAACCTTGCATTTTTCAAAGATGCTTTCCTCGCCGCGAAAAATGTTGACCGTCATATCTGGGGCAAAGAGCTGAAATGTCATCAAAAGCTCGGGACACTCCAAGTGCATAAAAGTGTCGGGAAAAAACATCACGTCTTTTCTGCCGTATTTCTTTGATGGCGCATTACGCGAAGGAATCACATGCAGATCCCTTAACCGATTTCGATCCAACAAATCATCGAAAAATCTGGACATCATTGCCGGAATATGGTCAAGAACCGTACCATTTCCAAGGCGATGAACAGATCCGGGAATACCAGTATGATTTTCATCATACTCTCGCTGATGCTCTTCGAGAGACTTTGGCGGTTCAACCGGCTGAAGTTCAATCTCCGAACTTTTTGGAAAATCCCATGGTTTATCCCAATTCAAATATCCCAATTTCAATCCCGCCGCGCGAATTGCCCCTGACATGGCCGCTTGCAGACGATAAATGACGCGAGCGTGATTTTGGACATCCCGCGGAATTGTCCGCATCGTTTGATCAAACGGCAACGCGTCTAACACGACAACATTATCAGGCCGTTCTTCCAATCCCTTTAGAAATGCTTCGTCACTGACCACACTGGCATAAAGATTTTGAATCCGATCCGGAGAAAGAAATTGCTCAAGCCTTTCTCGCTGGCAACGAATCATGTAGATTTTATCACCCGGAACCTCAGGCGTTAAACGCTCAGATGTCGTGACATTAACCACGTGCTGCAAATGCCTGGGTTGAATCAAAAGTTCAGGCGGACCAACGAAGTGAAACTTCATTCCCGGAAACATTTTTTCAGTCCCGAGCCAAGAAGTGTCAAAAGCAATCCGGCTATGACCGGAATCGCCAACAAAAACCTGAGCTAATCCATTAATCGCTTCAGCAATAATTTGCTTTCGTTCTTCTTCGGCGATTGTCCTGAATCTGCGAATCGCCTCAATAAAAGCATTTCTGCCGGTCTGAATCGCTTCCCGAAAATGATCCCAGCAAAAATCAGTTAAAATATCCATGCCGACTTGAGTCGTGTGATAACTTTTACCCTCGCCGGCATTAAAAAAGGAAACGTCATTATCCATCATCGTCTGAGGCAGGCGCCGCTGATCAAAATTCTCGGCTAATGATTGAATCACGCCGGAAACGCTATGACGCATGGCAAAAAATCTACATCCGGCCTGCAAATAGAGCCGCTCATTCATCTCGTCTATTGGCTCCCCCTTTTTCGCTGAAGAACTGCTTGTACCTTCAATCACCACGGTCGGGCATCCCAAAAGCCGAGCCGCGTATTCAAAAGAAATCCGCGTACCGGTGCTTGGTTCCCTCATATTAATTGCTAATGCCGGTGGTAATTGGTTAGGTGCGAGATGAAAAACATCCAAAACCCGACTGTTGGTCAGGGCATAAGGAATCATGCCAATGCCTTCATCAATCCAAGTTAAGAATTCATCTCGATTCATCGCCGTGATTGAGCTAATGTGCTTTAACGACATACTCCATCCTCCCTTAAGCTAATTGTTTACAAAACCGAATTTGACCCAAAAAAATATCCCGTTTTTGCGGGATTTTACGTTTTGTTGTCAACGAACTGACAACCTCCTCCATCGAGGATAACATGGGCTTATGGCTATGTCAACCCCGCACCTTTAGGTCACAAATTTAGACCGCTTTTAATCCGTCGCTTCAGTTGACTATAAACTTTACCAAACTGTTTTAGTTTTCTTTCTCGGTCTTTAGCATCTTGTCCATTTTTATAACCCTCAAGGTAACATAATTCCCATGGTCTATATTTTTTAGTGGTAAAAGATTTACCTTGATTATACTCTTGCATCCTTTTATTCAAATTATCGGTAAAACCAATATATAATAACTTCCTAGTCTTACTTTTTAAAATATAAACATAATACATAAAAGTGACCTAAAGGTGCGGGGTCAAGACCATATTTTGCAAGAAATTTTTGGTTAACAATTCAGCTTCTAAGTGTTCATTTAAAAAATTATCTAATTTAGTTGGACTGGCGGCGATTTCCTCTTTTGGCGCCAAACCAAGAATGGTTAAAAATTTAACGACAAACGCCTGCTGAACCATTGCCCATTGCTTTTTGGTAAAATTATTTTTTTCCAAAGCCAAAAAATATTTAATCAATAAATGATAAATTTTTTCTTCAGCCAAATCGGTTTTGGTCAATTTATCAACTAACTCAAGGGCAAAACAAGCAAAAATAATTTTTTTGAAATCATTTTTAATTTTAGAAAAATTATAAACCAAATTGACACCGGCAATATGATAAAAATTTTTTCCCGGCGCCAAAAATAAATCCACTACCGCCAAAGACTGCAAGTGATAATTTAATTTGCTTGTAATTTTTTTGGTCCCTCGGCCCAAGGCCGTGATTTTGCCCAGGTTTTTAGCGTAAATCGTAAAAAACTGATCCGCTTCGCCGCGATCCATTTGTCTTAAGATGATGCCAAAAGTTTGATAAGACATTAAAATTGAGAATTTAGCCGATCAAGGTAACTTTGCAAAATCAGCATCGCCGCCACCGCGTCGTCCGGGCCTTTTTTCACCAAATCTCTGCGCAAACCAGTGGCTAATTTCGTGCTTAAGCGCTCGTCTTCTAATTCAACGGACAAGTCAAGATATTTCTTCAGCCAATTAACAAAATTTAAAACTTCTTTCATCTGCTGATTTTGTAAATCAACTTGGCGCCAAAAAGTTTTGGTTTTGCCGTTGCCCATGCTTACCGGCACACCCACAACAATTTTTTCCACACTATTTTTTTCGCAGATTTCT
>DATDWV010000065.1:0-17044 GCA_035289505.1 Patescibacteria group bacterium
CGGATCAAAAATTTTAAGGCATTTTATCAATCGTGGCCAGGGTGCGGCGCTGCAAACTGGCATTTTTTGCGCCCTAAAAGACGGTGCTGATGTTATTGTCACTTTTGACGCTGACGGCCAGCACAATCCAGAAGAAATAGATCGTGTCGTTGAACCATTATTGTTGAGTGAGGTTGATGTTGTATTGGGTTCACGATTTCTCAAATCCGAAATCAGAAATCCGAAATCCGAAATTCCTTTGAGTAGAATTATTATTTTAAAACTCGCAAGTTGGTTTACCCGGCTTTATACCGGTTTAGCCGTTACTGACACTCACAATGGCTTTCGGGCAATTTCTGCCAAAGCTGCAAGCTTAATCGAAATCAAGCAAGACGGTATGGCTCACGCTTCAGAAATTATTGAACAGATTAAAAAGCACAATTTGAAATTTAAAGAAGTGCCGGTTGCCATTAACTATACGAAACATTCTTTAGCTAAAGGGCAAAAATTAAGCAATTCGTTTAAAATAATTTGGGATTTAATAATTAGCCGAATCGCAAAATGATTATCAAAATTATTATTATTTTATTTATTTTTTTTGTTTTATGGCGGACTTTTTCGCGCTATTTAAAAGGGGATATCACCATTCGCGAGCTGGTGATCTGGACGGTTTTTTGGCTTTTAGTCAGTTTGGCGGCCATTTTACCGCAAAAAACCGATATCTTAGCCCAATGGCTGGGTGTTAGCCGCGGCGCGGATTTATTGGTCTATTTGTCTATTATTGTTTTATTTTTTGTAGTTTTTCGCATTATTGTTAAATTGGAAAAGATTGATCGGGAAATTACGAGGGTGGTTAGAGAAACTGCCCTAAAGGATAAAAAAGAATAATGTCAAAGGTTTTAATCGTCATTTTATGCTACAACGGCGCGGATTATCTCCGCGATTGTTTGTCTAGCCTTGATAAAATTAACTATCCGAACGATAGTTTTGAAATTTTATTTATTGATAACGCGTCAACGGATAATTCTGTTGAATATTTAAAAAGCAACTGGTTAAAAGTCAAAGTCATTATTAATCAACAAAACCTTGGCTTTGCCGCCGGCAACAACGTCGGATTTCGTTACGCGATTCAGCAGGGTTTTGATTATGTTTATTTGCTCAATCAAGACACAGCGGTTGATCCGAATTTTTTGGCAGAAGTCGTTAAGGTGGGGGAGCGAGACAGGCAAATCGGTGCGGTTCAGTCAAAACTGCTTTTAGCCCAAGATAAAACCAAAATTAACAGTATTGGCAATGAAATTCATTATTTGGGTTTTGGTTTTGCCGGTGGCCACAAAACGCCAGACGAAAATATTATTGATAAAGAAATTACTTATCCGTCTGGGGGCGCCAGCCTGTGGTCGACCGACGCCCTTAAAACAGTTGGTTTGTTTAATGAAGAATTTTTTATGTATCACGAAGATTTGGATTTAGGCTGGCGCCTGGGGCTCGCCGGTTATAAAGTGAGGCTTGCCGCCAAATCAATTGTTTATCACAAATACGAATTTTCCAAAAGCATCAAGAAATTTTATTTAATGGAGCGCAATCGCTATTTGGTGATCTTGCAAAATTATAAATGGCAAACACTGATTTTAATTGGCCCAGCTTGCGCTTTGATGGATGTGGTGATGTTTTTTTATTCGTTTTTTGCCGGCTGGTGGCGGGAAAATTTAGCGGTTTGCTGGTATTTTTGCCACCTGAAAAATTGGCAAAAAATAATAAAGACCAGACGTCTGATCCAGTCTAAGCGAAAAATCACTGATCGAGCAGCGATCAAACACTTTGTCGGAAAAATTGAATTTCAGGATTTAAAAAATCCGCTTTTAGAATATTTCGCCAATCCTTTTTTTAATTTATATTGGCGAGTAGTGAAACATTTTATTTGGTGGTAAAAAAAGCCGGAGATCATTTCCGATCTCCGGGATTGGCTGGCTTCCAAGGGTGTTTGGGTACGATATCAACTTCCTCGGCAAAGAAGTCAACTGCTGAATCTTTATACTTAAAGATGCAGGCAACCAACACCTCTGCCGCACCTCTCTGCATCAAGGCTTCTCTAAGAAATTTCGGACTTCTGCCACCTTGGCGAACATCGTCTTCTACAATAAGAACTCTTCTTCTCCTAATATCGCCGATATTGCCATCTTCAGGCCAGATAAAGAATCTTATCTCTCCCTCTCGTCCGATACTGACTGGCCGGACATCCTTGATGCCCAGTTCACCCGCTATAATTCCTGATGGAACCATTCCACCGTTCATGGCCGGTACCATAATAATATCGGATGATTCTTCACTGTAGTGATCAGCGATTTTCTTTATAAGGGAGTAGAGAAGACTAAGCCACGTTTTCCATTCTTCCCAATTAGGCTGTATCAGCATGTCCTTTCCTCCTTTGGGTTGCCTATTAGATTGTCTTTACCTGCGAAAAGGTTATCAATATTAATTTATAATGTCAACTTTTTAAAAAATAATAAGGCGAGGTAATGATGCCTCGCCTATGAGTTTAATTAATATTATCTTGTCACTTCCTTGACCCATCTCTCATAATTTTCGTCTGTTTTAACCTCAATTTTTTCAATCGCTGACACCGTATAAGAGTGTCTTTTTTTAATTTCCCTTTGCACCTTTAGCCAATTTTTAGAGCTGGTTTTGTAAATGGCCATTATTTCCGAATCCTTAACAATTTTGCCTTGCCACCAATAATTTGATTTGATGGGAAAAAAATTAACACAAGCAATCAATCGCTTTTTCAATAATACTGAAGCGATTTTTTTGGCGGTTTTTAAATTGGGAAACGTAACGTAAATATTAATAAGCATATTTACCTGTCATATACTTGTCATTGCGAGGAGGAGATTCCTCGGTCGCCTGAAGCGACCTCGGAACAGGCTCCGCAATCTCGAGATTGCTTCGTCCCGCCTACGGCGGGACTCGCAATGACACATTACATAATTTTGTCAATCAATTCAGCCATTTCTGTATCTTTATCGGTCACCTTACCCTGGTCATGAGTAGTCAAAGTGATTTTTACTTTTTTGTAACCGTACATTAAAATATCAGGGTGATGATTTTTACTTTCGGCGACTTCACCGACTTTGTTCACAAAAGCCAAAGCTTCTTTAAAATTTTGGAATATGAATTCTTTGATTAAAGAATTGTTTTGATTGAGCCATTCTGCGGTCATATAATTATTTGTTTTTTAGTTTAAAACAAGCTAAAATCATTATAACATTATCTATGAGAATTGCCATTATTACCCCAACTTTTCCGCCATATGCCGGCGGCATTGGTAAAGTCGCGGCGTTTAACGCGCGAGAGCTCAAAAAGCTTGGCCATCAAGTCACGGTCTTCACGCCGTTTTACCAGCCGGTTAAAGAAGAGTTCGGTGATTTAGAAATCAAGCGACTTAAGCCGCTTTTTAAATATGGCAATGCCGCTTTTATTCCAGCCTTAGGTAAAATGTTAAAAGGTTTTGATATTATTCATTTGCATTATCCATTTTTCGGTGGAGCAGAACTAATTTGGTTGCAGAGCCGGCGATTGAAAAAAAATGGTGCTAAAACAATTTTGCATTATCACATGGATGTCGTTGGTCAAGGTTTTTTAAAAACTATTTTTCGATTTCACAATAAATTTATTCTGCCGCGCTTGGCGAACAAAGCCGATAAGATTATTTTTACTTCTTTTGACTACGGCAACGAATCTAATTTATCCGCTGAACTCAAAAAAAATTCCCAAAATTTTATGGAGCTGCCCAATGGCGTGGACAGCCGAAAATTTGAACCCCAGCCGAAAAATGAAAATCTTTTAAAAAAATACGAAATTAATCCAGATGATAAAATTATCCTTTTTGTCGGCGGTTTGGATAAAGCCCATTATTTTAAGGGCATTGAATATTTATTGCAAGCGGCCAATATTTTGCGCCAAGCCAATTATTTTTGGCGGTTAATCATTGTCGGCGAGGGTAATTTAAAAAATTATTATGCTGATTATGCCGGCCAATTAGGCCTTGATAATGAAGTGATCTTTACCGGCTATGTCGCCGATGATGATTTGCCAAAATATTATAATTTAACTGATGTCTGCGTTTTGCCCTCCATTGACAAATCTGAAGCTTTTGGCTTAGCTTTAATTGAAGCCATGGCTTGCGCCAAACCGGTGGTGGCAACCAATTTAGCCGGCGTGCGAAGCGTGGTGGAAAATGAAATTAACGGTTTATTAGCCGAGCCAAAAAATGCCGATTCGTTAGCGGCAAAAATTAATCATTTGCTGGTTAATCCGGAGATAGCCAAGGATTTTGGTTTGGCCGGACGAAAAAAAGTGGAAGAAAAGTACGAGTGGGGAAGAATTGGCAGAAAGCTGGATGAGTTATATAACAATTTAAATCATACTTAAAAAAATGAAATTTTGTCTAATCCACAGTCTATATCAACCCTATTCACGCGGCGGAGCCGAAGTGGTGGTGGAAATTATTATCAATGAACTTTTAGCCCAAAATCATCAATTGATTTTAATCACTTTGGGCCGAAAAAATGAAATCCAGCGCCAGGGGAATCTGACGATTTATCGGATTAAACCTCTGAATATTTTTTCTTTTTTGGATATTAACAATCGGCCGATTTGGCTTCGGTTTATTTGGCACCCACTGGATGTTTTTAATATTTCCAGTTATTTATCGGTGAAAAAAATATTAAAACAAGAAAAGCCAAGAGCGGTTTTTACCCATAATCTTAAGGGTTTAGGTTATTTAATCCCCAAAGCGATTAAAAAAGTCCGCTTAAAGCAGATTCATACTTTGCACGATGTCCAGCTGTCTCGGCCGTCCGGCTTAATCATTTACGGCCAGGAAAAGCCGTTTTTAATTTTGGATAAAATTTACGAAAAAACCGTGAAACGGCTTTTTGGCAATCCGGAGGTGGTGATTTCGCCGTCGCGCTGGCTCATGGGTTATTATCAGGCGCGCGGGTTTTTTTATGAATCAAAAAAAGTGATTTTGCCCAATCCGGTTGTTTTTAAAAAAGTGGAAAAAATTTCAGATCAGCAAGAAGACAAAGAGAAATTTAATTTGCTTTATGTCGGCCAACTGGAACAACATAAAGGCATTATTTTTCTGATTAACGCTTTAAAAAAAATTAAGCCGAATAACTGGCAGTTAACGATTGTCGGCAATGGCGGTTCAAAATCAAGCGTGGAAAACTTAGTCGCCGGGGATTCACGATTCAAGTTTCCCGGTTTTATCCAGCCCGATTCGCTCTCTGAATATTTTCGGCTGGCGGATTTGACTATCGTGCCTTCTCTTTGCTATGAAAATTCGCCGCAAGTTATTAACGAAAGTTTAGTCGCCAACGTGCCGGTCGTGGCTGCGGATATTGGCGGAGTATCGGAAATTATCAAAGACAATTACAACGGATTTACTTTCGCGCCGGGCAATGAAAAAAACCTCATTGAGGTTTTGGAATATTTTTTAGCTCATCCGCAAGTTTTAACGGAGTTAAAAAATAATTGTTTTGTTTCCGTGCATAATTTTTCCGCGGCAAATTATCTCAGAAAAATTATTGAGTTGCTATAATTTAATTAAATTATTAAAGAAAAAAGCCTTTGGAGTTTTTCCATCGGCTTTTAAAATCAATTAGTCTAGAACCATTGTTTGGTTTCGGAATGAACCCGTTGGAGCCCCGCAATGCCGGTAAATTCGTGAATCATTCCCAATTCATCAATTGGGTTGCCCGCGCCTGGCTTAATTTCCATCGTGATCATTTGAGCCGGACGGTTTAGAGCGCTTTGGGGCAGATGAGGCGTTTTGGGTTTAATAAAGAACGAAGTATTTTGATTCATGGTTTCAGAGTGGTCAGCCCACTTGAGTTGAATAGGTAATTCTCCGGTGACGTATCCCCAAATTTCCGATTCATTTTGAAAAGCAGTTTGTGATCCTCTCGGCGCAACATTATGTTCAAACGCTTGCGTGTAGGGCTGAAAGGGAATACCGCTGATTAGTTCTTTTGTACCAGGGAATGGAACGCATCGCGTTTTGGCGTCTTGATACCTTTTGATAATTATTCCGCCCAAGGCTGTGATCTCACGGCAAGCCGATTGATTGATGGTCTGGCTGACGATATGGCTTCGATCTGCGATTTGCGCCAGGTATTTATCTAGAAATTCTTGTAAGCTTAATTGCTGGATTTCAGCCTGGAATTCAGGAGTGGAAATTGCTCCGCCATAGGTGACTGCTAAAATTAAACCACCATCTTGAACCCGAGTAGTAAAGGTGTGAGGCACAAACGGCGTAATGAAATTCATGTCGCCAGTATTCATTTGGCATACGTGTTTTTCACCCAGTTTATCGATCCAGTGAAAGTTAACCTGGCCAATAAAGTATGTCATTTGAAATTCAAAATGGCCATTATTAAAGGCCCAGTGCGGCATGGAGAATGGGTTAGCGCCTTCGTTGACGTATAGTTCGGCAATCCATTCTGGACGAAAAGGTGATGTTTTAGACATCGCCGTATCAGCGTAATCGTAGAATGGAACTTTATTGCCTGCCGGTCCACGGTGGAATCGTCTTTTCGTGGCCATCATTTTTTCCGGAGGGCAGATGACTACGCCGTCAGTCGTATCGTCATTAACCGGAATTTCCCATCGCCGATTCGGAGTCAATAGATCCCGAGCGTTCAGCGGAGGATGAGATTCAACTGCTTGAATAATTTTTGAAGTAATTGGCCGCTGGCCCTGCATAACCATCTCCAAATATTCAGCGTCTAAATCGTGGATGGCGGCAAAGCTTTGAGCAGTTTGCTTAACTCCATTAAGCAGGCCTCTTAAGATATTGCCGACGTTATCGGCATAGGCAATATCGTTAGGTAAGGTGAATTTCTGACCAGCCATAACAACACTCCTTTTCGTCTAGGTTTTAGGCTTTAGTTGTTTAGGTGCAAAACATAAACATCGAGGTTTTCTCGATTTTTAATAATAACATTTTTTATATTTTTGTCAACTTTATGGTTAACGGAATTTAATCTATCTGATAGCGGAAAATCCAGATTTGTCCATTATCAATATTAAAAATTTCATCCGCGGACAAATTCGCCATTTTACTGATTCTTTCCGAATTATTCCAATAGCGGTTTAAAACAAAATAGGCCTCGTTAACGCCCGCCTCCTTCATCGCTTTTTGCATGGTTTCTTTTCTCGCCCCTTGATAAATCATCTCCAGAAAATAATCATAAAAAGTTTGTTTTTCGCCCATGGGCATGGAATAATAGAATTGATTGTTATAATATTTTTTAAAGCCGAATTCTTTGATCGCCGCGGCGCCCACCATCTGATTGGCCAAGACAATGTGATTCGGCCCGCTGATTTTTTCAATCAAACTAACGGCGTTAAAATCTGAAGCGGAAACACTGAAAAATTTGGCGGGCTCGTATTGATTAAGCCGAGGATATGACAAATAAAGCGAAACAGTCAGGCCGCCGGCTAAAATCGTAATCAGAAAAAATTTGAAAATAAAATTTTTTGACCAGAATTTTTTAATTAGATAATGAAGGCCGACCAAAAATATAGGCAGCATGATGTAAAAGGCCAAAGTAAAAAGCCGGTTGACAAAGGTGTTTTTGTCGTTTTCCCGCAAAATGGAGAAAATAAAAAAGTATTTTATCAACAAATAATCAATAAAAATAATTCCCGCCGCCGTCAAATAAGCGGCGTTATTTTTTAAGAGTTTATGTTTTTTCAAGTAATTGACGCCAACCAAAATAAAAGTGATACCAATTAAGATTTTATTTAACAAAACTAAATAAACTAAATCAAGCGGTAAGTCAAAACGGTTGATAAAACCAAAAATTTTAAAATCAGAAAATTTTAAATTAGGCAGGCTGAAATTAATCAAGGAACCATTGGCTAACAAAGCCAAGGGGATAAACAAGGCAAAAACCAAAGACGCCAGGACGTACAAAATTAAATTTTTATGGTAGCTTTCATATAAAGTTTTAAAAAGCTGAAGAAGAGCAATTGTGATTAGAAGGGGAATGCCGGCTAAAGGATGAATAATCAAAGCGGCGCCTGCCAAAAGATATAAAGCAATGGGTGAAATTTGATTTCGGAAATAAAGCAGAGAAAATAAAATCGTGACAATAAAAATTAGATTCGCCAAATTTTGCGGGGCGGTCATGATAAAACCGCCATAGGGGATAATTAAAAATAAAGCGGCCAAGACCAAAGCGTAATTTTTTTTCAGCCAAAAACTAAAGGCGTAAAAAATCGTTAAGGGAATAAAAATTGAAAAAAGAATCGGCACTAAAACTTTGTCAAAAATATCTAAATTAATCAGGGTGAGTTTGCTTAAATAAACGACAATCGCGTATTGGCCTAAATAATAAAGCGGTTTGGGTTGAATGATTCCGGTGTTAAAAATAATTTTTTCTGTCGCTTGATGAATAAACGGATCAAAACCATAGCCTAATTGATAAATAATCAAAGCCGCGCTGCCGCTTAAAAAGAAATGAATGATAATTAGAGTTAAAGGCAGTTTGGTCCGGCGCGAGCGGAAAAGGTAAATTAATAAAATAAAAGTGGCGAGAAAATAAAGAGGAAAAAATAAGGAGGAGACTGTTTGCCAAGGTGATTGGATTGATTCAATCGTTTGGCCGCGGCTTAATAAATAAAAGCCGGCGCTGGCGAAAATTAAATAGATAATCACTAAAAGGGAATTAATTTTCGGCTCGCGGCGCTCGTCAAATTTATCCAGATATTTTTTAATTATAATTTTCAGGAAAAATTTTTCTCTTAAACCGGTTCGGTAATAAGGTAAAAATAAAACAGCTGGGGTTAAGATCAGAAAAAAGATCAGGATAAAATCATTAAATTGATAAAGATAGATGGCTAAGCCGCCAAAAATAGCAATGGCGGCAAACAGAAAAAGAAAGCCGTAAATTATTTGCACTCCTTTTTGCGGAATAAAAATTGAGCCAAAAATAAAACTGACGAATAAAAAGTAGAGGATAGTAAAGGTGAGGCCAAGAGTTGGATTTTTCCACCAAAGCAGGTTAAAAATAAGAATTAGACAAATGGCCGCTGAATATAAAAGATATTTTGTTTTGCTGATTTTATCCATATTAACAGTTTAGCAAAAATCCTTTGATTTTGCTATAATCTAAATTAGGATGATATGTTTTTTCGACCAATAATTATCTTAATTATTTTAGCCGTAATTTTCGGCGGTGTTTATTTTTGGCTGGTGGCCCCAGTCAAAACTCAAGCTGATTTAACGCTTCGCTTTGATTGGCCGGATGAAACCGCCAATTATTTTTGGATTAAGAATTTTGTCGAGGGTAAGGGTTTGGCGGTTTTTGAGCCCCTGAATTTAGTGGCGCAAAATCAGATTCATCCGAGAAGTTTTAATGTTCGGCCTGATGGTTCGCTTGTGCCCGGCAGTTTTTTGGGCTTGATTTTATATTACGGTTTTTTGGCAAAAATTTTTGGGGTTAAGTTGATAATCTATCTTACCCCGCTTTTGGCCATTTTCGGTGTTTTGGCAATTTACGGAATTTTACGGCGATTTTTTGGCGAAAAAGTCGCTTTGATTTCCGCGATTTTGCTCTTAATCCAGCCGGCTTGGTGGTATTATTCGGTGACTTCGCTTTTGCCCAACGTGCCTTTTGTTTCTTTAATTTTATTAAGCGTTTATTTCGCGGTTAAAAAAGAAAAATTAAAAATTGATAATTTAATTTTCACCGGCGTTTTCGCCGGTTTGGCTTTGGCCATTCGCCCCGCGGAAATTATTTGGGTCTCTTTGATTTATCTGGCGATTTTTATTTATTTAAGAAAAAGTTTGTCGTTATTGAAATTATCAATTTTTTTCAGCTTGATTTTTTTAATTATTCTGCCGGTGTTTTATCAGCAGCAGATTTTATACGGCGGTTTTTTGGTGTCCGGCTACAGTCAACTCCAAAACCTAAACTCCGCTGATTGTCAAAGCTGTACTTTAGTTAAATCATTATTTCTGCCGTTTGGCTTTCATCCGGCTTTAGCGGTTTATAATTTTTGGACGCATTTTGTCAGTCGGTTTTGGGTTTGGTCGCTTTTGGCGATTTTAGGTTTAATCGCTTATTTAGTTCAGTCCAAACACCAGAAAAACGAAATTTTTTCATATTTAATGGTAAGTTTATTTATTTTTGGCTGGATTATTATTTATTATGGCAGTTGGCAATTTTCTGATTTGTTAACCATTCATTTAAATATTCTTGGCCTATCTTATGTTCGCTATTTTTTGCCGCTTTACATTTTAGCTCTGCCGTTTGTCGCTTTCGGCTTAATTTGGCTGGTTAGTTTTTTCAAAAATCAATTTCAAATTTTTGGTTTAATTGTTTTTATTATTTTATTAGGTTATTTTTCCGCTAAATTAGTGTTGGTGGAAAAAGTCGATAGCCTTTTGCCGGTTAAAAATAGAATTTTGACTTATCATCATCTGGCCGCTTCGGTAAATGAAATAACTCCAGAAAATTCAGTCATTGTCACAATTAGAAAAGATAAAGTTTTTTTTCCGGAGCGCAAAGTCATTCACACTTTTGATTCGCTTTCCGCAAGCGAAGAGATTTTAGAAATTTTACCCGCCTTAGCCAAAGTCGCGCCGGTTTATTATTACGCTCTGGGTCCAGAAGAAAAATTAGAATTTGATAATGGTTTCAAATTGGAGGAAATCAAAAGTTTTGGCGCAGAGAGATTATATGAAATAAAAATAAACAATCCATGAATAAATTTAAAATTTTAAAAATCATTAATATTTTTTTAATCCTTTTCTTTTTGGGGCTATTGCTTTGGCTTTTTGATCAGAATTTTTCCTTAAACGGGCAATTAGTGATTAAGTCAAATCTGACTAAAGATTTGCCAATGATTTCCAAATTAGGCCCAGAAGGCAGGGTTAATTTAAGGCAAAGCGAGACTTTGATTTTGGATAGCCCGGTTTATTTTGATTTGCGGACAATGCCATGGTTTAAAACCGCTAGAATGATTTTGGTCTACCGGTCGGACGGCCGAATTTTAAGTGGCATCGGCAGTCAGACTGGGCCGGGCTTTAGTTTCGCCGTGCAAGAACCGTTAGCTGTTAATCAAAGGGATGATGGCGATTCAGAGGCGGTTTTTGATTTTAATTTAGCTTCGGTTTATCGTGATAAAAACGTCACCCGTTTTTTAATTGATTCAACCAGCCTTAAAGACGAAGTGGGCAATACCATTAGTTTAAAATCTTTAGAAATAATTTTAACCAGATGAATTGGCCAATATTTAGAAGAAAAGATGATTTTTCAACCAAATTATTAAATTCAATTTTTCGTTTTAGTTTTATTTTATTTGTTGTTTTATTTTTGGTTGATTTAATTTTGCCGGGCTTTGTCACTAATTATTTTAACCCGATTTGGCTGTTGATTTTAGCCATCATTTCCGGTATAATAATAGTCTATGATTGAAGGCGTGGAAATAAAAAAATTAAAAATCAATTCTGATGAACGCGGTTGGCTGGCCGAAGTTTTTCGTCAGGACGAAACCAAATATCGTTTGGCCATGGCTTACGTGTCCGAAACTAAAACTGGTGTTATTCGCGGTCCGCATGAACACGCCAAACAATCGGATTATTTTATTTTTATTTCAGGCAAATTTATTTTGTATTTATGGGATAATCGAACAGACGCGAAAAATTACCGCGAGTGCGAAACTTTGGCAGTCGGCGGCGAAAATCCTTGTTCGGTTTTAATTCCGCCCGGCGTGGTTCACGCCTACAAATGCGTCTCTGAAATTCCCGGCTTAATTATTAATTTTCCTGACGCTTTATTTATGGGCGAGGGGAGAGGTGAAGCCATTGACGAAATCCGCTGGGAATCTGATCCGAATTCGCCATTTATTATTTAATTAGGAACATGGAGTTAGTTTTGTCTTCAACCGAAATTTGGCAGCTGGCAGTCATTAAACTGCTTTTTTATTTGTTTATTGCAATCGGCATTTTTTGTTTTTTTTATTTCAGAAAGCCGATTGTTTTTATTTTATTAATTTCCGGGTTTTTGTCGGCAAGTTACGCAGTTTTGGTCTGGCATTCGCAATTGCCCTGGTGGGGACTGCAGGGTGATGAAGTTTTTGTCACCGCGTTCTTGGTCAAAGTTATTAGCGGCCGGTTTTTTTCCGATTTTTTCCACACCAATTTCCCGCCTTTTTATCCCGCGCTTTATTATTGGCTAATTGGCGGAATCGGTTATTTTTTAAAAATCAGCTCGATTAAAACGGCGCAATTGGGCGTGGCCATCACTCTTTTTTTAACGCCGTTAATCGTTTATTTAGTTCAAAAATATTACTCGCGGTTCACCCCCAGGCAATTATTCGCTCCTTGGCAAGCGGTTTTAACAACCGCTTTAGTTTTTATTGTTTATGACTGGACGGCGATTATTCTCAAACCTTATGAATTTTTTTCCGCGGTTTTAATTGTTTTATGGGCAGTATTTTTATTAAATGATTTTTATTTTAAAAATTTAAATTATAAGCGCTTGATCATTTACGGCATTTTCGGCGGAATTTTATTTTTATTCTATTATTTTTGGTTTTTACCGGTTGCGTTGGCAATTTTATTTTTTAAAATTTTTAGTCAGGTGGACTCAAAATATTTTTGGCCACGAATTATTTTAACTGGTATCCTAATTTTAATCGTTAGTTTGCCCTTTATTCTACCGCTTTTATTGTCATATCTGCCGAATGGTTCGGAAAATTGGGTGCCGCTTTTCTTTATTGCGGAAGATTTGAATTTATATTTGCCTTTTTTATCTTTTTCCATTTTTGGTTTTTTGACTTTAGTCGGCTTAATTTCTATTATCTTTTATTGGCGTTATCCTGTTTTTCGGGCGCTGGGCTTTTTGCTTTTAGCCGGTTATTTTTGGCAGTTTTTAAATTTAATCAGTTTAATTTTTTGGCAGGTTTCAATTTTGCCCGGAAAGCCGTTTTTATTTTTAGGTGGAGCGATTTTAATGATTGCCGCCGGCTTTGGCCTATCTCAATTTATCTTGGAAAAAATTCCAAGTGATCAAAACAAAAAGTTTTTGTTTATTTTGGGTTGGATAATTTTAGCGACGCAGCTTTTAGGCGGAACATTTATTGATTCCCCGGCAGTCAGACATCAATTAATTGAAATAAAAAGGCCGCTTCGTGAAGAATTTTTAAATTTAATTGATGAATTAAAAAAAATTGAAAGCATTGAAAATTTAACCATTTTATCAAGCGGGATTCCGCAGATTTCCGCTTATTTGCCGCTAAATTATTATATCAGTTATAACATGCATTTTTCGCATCCGGCCGCGAATTTTATCAAGCGCTATGAATTTCTGGCTGATTTGGCAATTGCTAAAAATGCCGATGAATTTTATCAGAAATTTAAAAATTCGCCATATGAGCCGATTAACGCGCTTTTATTTTTTAAAACAGAAAATTACTATCCAATGCACTTTTGGCTTGATTATTATCCTTTAGGCGGGGTTGAACAGGAATTAAAAATTCCGGCTCACTTGATTAGTGAGCAGTATTTCGCTAAAGTCTTTGAAGACAAATACTTTGTGTTTTATAAGACTAAATAAAAATCAGCTTGTAGCTTTTAGAACTTTTGCTATAATATCCTAACAGCTAACAGCTAACAGCTAACAGCTAACAGCTAACAGCTAACAGCTAAACTTATGGATTGCATATTTTGCAAAATCGTGGCGGGGGAAATTCCCAGCACCAAAATTTACGAAGACGATCAGGTTTTGGCATTTTTAGACATTAATCCGGTTAACCCGGGGCATACTTTGGTTATTCCTAACAATCATTTTTCTGATTTAAGCCAAACACCAGTTGAAGTTTTACAAGATTTAATCGCGGTGATCAAAAAAATCATTCCGGCAATCATGAAAGGTGTCGGCGCCCAAGGTTTTAATTTAGGCTTAAATAACGGCTCAAGCGCCGGCCAAATTATTTTTCACACTCATTTTCATTTAATGCCGCGATTTCCCAATGACGGCCATGGTCTATGGACTGGCAAAACCTATACGCCGGGCGAAATGGAAAAAGTCGCGGAAAATATAAAAAAATTATTATAAATTTTTATGAGTAAATTATTAGTCACTGGCGGCGCCGGATTTATCGGCTCTAACTTTATCCATTATTGGCTTAAAACTCATCCGAATGATGAGATTGTTAATTTGGATAAATTAACTTACGCCGGCAACTTGGAAAATCTGAAAGAAGTTGAGGGCAATAAAAATTATCGTTTTGTTTTGGGTGATATTACAAATATTGATGTGGCGCGAACATTGGTTAAAGAATGCGACATTGTCGTTCATTTTGCCGCGGAATCGCATGTTGATCGCTCCATTGCCGACGCCGGCGAATTTGTCAAAACTAATGTTTTAGGCACGCAAATTTTGCTTGACGCGGTCAAGGAAAACGACAAACGTTTTCACCATGTTTCAACTGATGAAGTTTTCGGCGCTCTGCCTTTAGACACTAAAGAAAAATTTAAGGAAAATACGCCCTATGACCCAAGTAGCCCCTATGCCGCTTCCAAAGCCGCTTCTGATCATTTAGTTCGGGCATTTGTCAGCACGCATAAAATCGCGGCCACAATTAGCAATTCTTCCAATAATTTTGGGCCGTATCAATTTCCGGAAAAATTTATTCCCTTAGCCATCACTAATTTATTGGAAGGCAAGACAGTGCCGGTTTACGGTGATGGCTTATATGTCCGTGATTGGGTTTACGTGGAAGATCACTGCCGCGGCATTGATCTGATTTTAGAAAAAGGAAAGATTGGCGAAACTTACTGTTTGGGCGGTATGACCCAAGACATTAATAACCTGGAGGTTGTGAAAAAAATCTTAAAAATTTTAGGCAAGAATGAAAGTGAAATTGAATTTGTTAAAGATCGGCTTGCCCATGATCGGCGCTATGCCATTGATTGGTCAAAGGCCAAAAATGAGCTTGGCTATCAGCCAAAATCTGATTTTGAAGATTGTTTGGAAAAAACAGTCCAATGGTATCAGCAAAATAAAGACTGGTGGCAAAAAGTAAAATCAGGCGAATACCAAAAATATTATCGAACACAATATGGAAATTAAAAAATATGAGATCCCGCCATGGCGGGACGAAAGGCAATATGGCAAATAAAAAAATTCTGATTCTTGGTTGCGGCGGTATGCTGGGGCATGATTTAACCGATGTTTTTTCCGATTATGATTTAACCCCCTGGGATTTGCCCGAACTTGATATTACTAATCACGATTTGGTTGAAAAAAAATTGACTGAACTAAAGCCATCAATTGTTATTAATGCGGCGGCTTATACGGATGTTGACGGCGCGGAAAATAAAGCGGAATTAGCCTTTAAAATTAACGCTGAAGCGGTGGGAAATTTAGCCAAAGTTTGCCAAAAGATTTTTGCGATTTTTGTTCATTTCGGAACAGAATATGTTTTTTCCGGCAATAATGAAAATGGTTATTCTGAAGAAGCGCCAACTGATCCGATTAATATTTACGGTCAATCCAAAGCCAAAGGCGACGAGCTTTTAAAAGAAAATTGCGAAATGTATTATTTAATCCGCTCCAGCTGGCTTTACGGCAAATCTCCGCAAGTCGGCAAGCCACGCGGCTTGAATTTTGTCCAAACTATGTTAAAATTAGCCAGTGAGGGCCGGGAAATTAATGTTGTTTCCGACCAATTTGGCAAGCCGACTTACACTTTGGATTTAGCCAAAAAAACGCGGGAAATTATTGAAAATACAATGCCCTGCGGCATTTATCACACGGTTAATGAAGGCGTTTGCTCTTGGTATGAATTTGCCAAAAAGATTTTTGAGTTTAAAAATATTTCGGCCAAATTAAATCCAATTACGTCCAAAGAATATATGCTGCCCACGCCGCGGCCGAAATATTCAGTACTAATTAATACTAAATTAGAACCATTAAGAAAGTGGGAAGAAGCTTTAAAAGATTATCTAAATTTTAATTATTTATGAAAGGCATTATTTTAGCCGGCGGGACAGGCTCGCGCTTAGATCCACTCACTCGCGTCACCAATAAACATTTATTGCCAGTTTACGACCGGCCAATGATTTATTATCCGATTCAGACTTTAGTCAAAGCCGGCATTACGGACATTATGATTGTTTCGGGTAAAGGCCATGCCGGGCAGTTTTTGGAATTGCTCCAATCCGGCAAAGAATTCGGCGCCAAGTTTTCCTATGGCGTGCAAGAAGAAGCCGGTGGTATTGCTCAAGCCCTAGCGATCTGCCAAGATTTTGCTGACAATGATAAAGTTGCAGTAATGCTAGGAGATAATATTTTGGAAGATGACATCAGCCAAGCGGTTAAAGATTTTGAAAAACAAGAAAAAGGCGCGAAAATCTTTTTAAAAGAAGTGGAAAATCCTAAATCTTTTGGCGTGGCTCAAATTTCCGGTGAAAAAATTGTTGAGATTGAAGAAAAACCAAAAAACCCCAAGACGAATTTAGCCGTCATCGGAGTTTATCTTTATGATCATCAGGTTTGGGCCGCGATTAAAACGCTTAAGCCCTCGGCCCGCGGTGAATTGGAAATCACTGATGTTAATAATTTCTATGTGAAAAAAGGGGAGATGACTTTTGAAATTTTGCGCGGCTGGTGGGGGGATGGGGGGGAGTCGTTTGATAGTTTATTGGCGGCAGGTAATTTAGTGGTAAAGAGAAAATAATTTTTTAAGCACCAAATCCAAAATCACAAGTTCCAAATAAATCCACAATTCAAATATTTAAAATTATAGGGTTTATAATTTGTAATTTGGAATTTATTTGAGATTTGGAATTTGTAAATTGATATTTTAGTTACTGGATTTCCAGTTGAAAAATTCCGTTTTCGCCGTTGATTTTTCCTTTAAAATAAAGATTTTCTCCGCTATTATCCATAATTAAATTTTCCGCGATTTCCGGTTGGGCTAAAATCAAATCATTTTTTATTTCCTCGCTGTCAATCTCAATTACTTTAACGGCGTTATTTAA
>DATDWV010000066.1:0-2689 GCA_035289505.1 Patescibacteria group bacterium
AACAAAGGATAAATATAGCACAAAAATATTTTTTTGGCAATATTACAATAGTTCATAGGTCGAATTTTTAAATTGACTTTTTAATTAGAAAGTGGTAAGATGATAAAAGGCAAATTTAACCAAGAATAATATGGAAAAAACTGGAACGGCTAAAAAATATGGATCGGGAGTAAGAAAATTTGTAACCGGCGAATCAAGATATTGTCAGAGCTGCGGCAAAGAATCTTATTGGTTATTTGAAATTATTCAAGATGTTAGATTAAAAAATAAACTGCAATATTGCAAACAATGTTTTAATATTATAGAGCATGGCTAAAAAATAATTTTTGCTAACCATTGTGTTATCGAGAAAAACTTAGCCGCCTTTTTGGGCGGTTTTTATGCGCTTAATTTATTGTTAGGTCAACTTGACTTTATTTTTATAACAGGTAAAATAAATAAAAGTCTAATTAATAATTTTTTTAATTAAAATTGATAATTTATGAAAAATTTACCTTTAGGGAAAATTGCCGCTGGGGTAGCAGGGGTTGCCGCTATTGGTCTTATTGCCGCTGGATTAAGCGGTGTTTTTAATAACCAATTTACTGACGGCGGAATTGACGTTAGAAATACCGCTTGTCCGGATATTGCCGCTGCCCGGATTGCCGTCAATAACGAGTTTGAAAATCGCAGGATTGCCGCCCAAGAACAGCTTGCGGCGGATCGGGAAGCGGCCAGCGATGCTTTTTGGACGGAAAATCGAAGGCTTGAAAACGCTCACCATGCTTGTATATCCGCTGCTGTCAGCGCGGATCCCTGCAAGCCAGCGTTTGAAGAAATCGGCCGGCTCTATGAAGCCATTATGGCGGACTTTGAAGCGGGCAAAGGTTTTAATGAAGATTTATTCAATCAGCGCGAACAAGCGAAAAAAGAATATGACGACTGCGTTCAGCGCGCGCGCAACGATGAATTTTATAAAGCGGATAAAGCCAAGTGCGACGCCGACTTAACCTCTGGCCAGCAGGCGAATCAGGCGACACGGCAAGCCGTTGAAAACGCGGCTCAAGCTCGGTATGAAGCGGTTTTAGCCACTGCGGAAAATGCCAAAACGCAAAAGCAGGCGATTTTGGATGCTATTGAAGAGAAATGCAATGAGCCGGGCGGCAACACTAATTTAACTGTCGGTGGTATTACAACCGGCGGAACCGGCACTGAAATTAAAGCCAGCTCTTCGGCTTGCACTGGCGTGTTTAGCGGCAATGATCCGGAGCTACGTCGGATTTTGGATGATTTGGAACGGCAATTACAAAAAGCCCGCGCCGCCGGATTAAGTGAGGGGCTTTATGGCACGAATCATTTACAGCAGGCCGTTGATGATGCGCGCCAAAATTTAAGAGACTCCGAACGCAGTTGCCAAACCGATGCTGATTGCGGCGATCCAACTCCCGTGTGCTGCAGTGAGAATCAAGTCGGCCGAGCCTTTTGTGATAACGGCGTTTGCGCCAATGAAACCACTGATTGTGAGGCGCCGGAAATTTGCGCCGGCAAGCCGGCTCAGTGCGTGGCGTCGGGTACTGGGGTTCAGCAACAAGAAGGTGTTTACATCAGCCGTACCATTCCGGAAGTCGGCGCTTGTTCGCAGAATTTACAAAATTTGAATTTACAACAGGCGACGCCTGAATCAGCGCGCTTTGAAATCGTCGGCAATATTCCGGGCTGGGTTCATGCCAATCCGCCGGGCGGGGCATTGCCCGCTAATGTTAATGTCACTTATGACTGTAATACCGTCCAGGGCTTTGGTCCGGGCACTTATACCGCTAACGGCAGTATCTTGGTGCGCAACACCGCCAATGAATTGATTAACACTATTCCGTTTAATATTTCCATTACCGTTGAGCCAGTCGCTCAAGATGATATTGAAGTTATTGACTACAACGGCAAATATCTTCCAGTCAGCCAACTTCGTCGCTTTACTGGAGAGGCTGAAGAGTGCGACGGTGAAGAACATTGGCATGCCAATAGCGGCTCGGTGAAGGCCACGGACGGCACTACGGTTGTTGACCCGGGCGGCTGTGGCTTTGGTAAAATTAAAGATGTGCCGGTGATTACGGTTCCAGCCGTGAAAATCGAAGTTAGAGGTTTAGAAGGTTTAAAGCGATAACGATTCAAAAAACCAAAAAATCGCCGAAAGAGCGGTTTTTTGCCTGTCCGCCTCTGGCGGGGTATAATAAGATTAGTTTTATTATTAATTCGAAAAATTCTATGAAATTTTTAATAAAATTAGTCGTGATTGCCGTCGTAATTTTTTTCGCCACCAATATTTTGCCCGGCATTCAAGTCGCGGATATCGGCACGGCGCTGGTGGCCGCTTTGGTTTTAGCTTTGGTCAATATGATTATCAAGCCGATTTTGGTGATTTTGACTTTGCCGATTAATATTTTAACCCTTGGGCTTTTTACTTTAGTGATTAATGCCGTTTTGATTTTGATTGCCAGCGGCTTAGTGCCGGGTTTTTCAGTTGATGGTTTTGTCACCGCTTTCGTTTTTGGCGTTATTTTATCACTGGTTAATTATTTGGTGAATAAGTTGATTAAGAAATAATATTTCGCCACTTTTGGTGGCCCCGAAACAAGTTCGGGGCAGGCGCCAGTGGCAGAAAATCATTGGGGGCAACAATTTAGCCTATTTTTGTCATTGCGAGGGAACGCAG
>DATDWV010000067.1:0-3985 GCA_035289505.1 Patescibacteria group bacterium
GATAATTGCCAAAAACTTTTCGCCTCTCCCAAAAACATCTCCCCTCACTTTGGGCAGATGAAACATTCTAATTGTAGGGTACAAAAAACGCCGTCCCTCCTATTAGAACAACGTTTCAAACCTGATTTATCTTACTGATTTATAATGTTTAAGTCAACTTAATATTCGTATATATGTATTCGTAACATTATTCGCATATAAAAGACCGCGTCGTTCTCTCCGAAAAACGCGGTCAATAACATTAAGCTTAATCAACTCAAATAACCTCCTTGGGACAACCCGGATGCGACCGATACCAAGCCGGCACCATAACTTGGTTCATACCGGTCAACCAAATATCGCCACGAACCACCAGGTTAGTCATATACGATTGCCAGCCGTGTTCATAGCGATTGACTCTGGCTGCCAGCGTCTCGGCCGTATCGTCTGGCTCAATCCCGACCGGATATTTGAAAAACACCGGGCCGCGATCGTATTCTGCTTTGGTTGCGCCATCGGTCACAAAATGCATTGTGACACAACTACAGGTAACTTCGCCGGCCTGAAAGGCTTTAATCACGGCTTCGTGAACATGATGGCCGTACAGTCCCGGTCCGCCGAATTTTTCGGTGTCGCCCGGATGAATG
The DNA here is from genome assembly GCA_035289505.1 of Patescibacteria group bacterium. Classification (GTDB taxonomy): domain Bacteria; phylum Patescibacteriota; class Patescibacteriia; order Buchananbacterales; family UBA6539; genus HO2-39-17. Next base: position 627 of record DATDWV010000067.1, read on the forward strand.
TTAATCGTTTTATCCGCGGGCAAACCACGGACGAATTTCAACCAGCCGGACAACAAAAACCAATTGGCCCGGCTTGCTTGAGCCAGTGACTGATACATCTCGGCAGTAAATGGTCCGATAAAATGATAAAATGGAACCTCGTACTTAGCCGCGATTTTGCGAACGCCTCCTGCCTTATAATTAGAAACCACGCCAACGATATTGGCGCCCAACACCCCCGTTTGCGCGTTTAAAACCAGGTGTAAAAGTCCTGAACCGCCTCCGTCTTTAGAACCGGAAGCAAAAACTAATACCCTGGGTTTTTCTACCATTCCGTTTCTCCTTTTTTCTATCTCACCGAAAGCTCTTCTTCGGCAAATTCAAGATTTTTGCTTATAATTACTTTCTTTCTCCCGTCTCTGCTTTCGCAGGCATTACCGCCAAACCAAGCATTAATGCCGCAAAGCAAAGCAAGATCAATGACAATTTGTGCCCATTTCTGAGGAACGATCAAGGCAAAGCCTGCGCCCATATTAAGGTTGCCAAAAGCTTCGCGGTCGTCAACTGGGCCGTGTTCTTGGATAAAACGAAAAACCGGCTGGGGCTCGGGGATACGATTAATCACATAAGAGAACGTCTGCGGCGCTCGCATTAGTTTACGCCAACCGTGTCCCGTGATGTTAATCGCGTAATGTATTGGAACACCACGCAACTGGCAACGCGCAATTACTTTCGTGTAAATCAAGGTTGGCGCTAATAACGCTTCGCCATATGTTGATCCGTCCGAAAGTGTTGCGGCATAACCTTTTGGATGCTTAGCCGCAATTTGGCGCGCCAGAGTTAAGCCATTGGCGTGAATGCCGGAGCTTGCCAAAAAAACAATGGCGTCCCCCGCCTCGATATTGGCCGGATTGATCAAGTGATTTTTTGACCGGACAATGCCAATGGCCGAGCCGTTAAGCTCAGCCGTGCCGGGAATAATGATGCCTTTTAAAGTCGGCGTCTCGCCGCCGGCCCAAACCGCACCCGAAAGATCGCAGGCATGCTGCCAACCGGCCACTAAATCTTGATTGCGCTGTTCATCTTTTAACCATTCCGAATCACCAACCGCCAAATGCATAGCGATTGATATGGGCAGCGCGCCGACGGTAATCATGTCATTCACGATCATCGCCACGGTGCATTGCGCGATTTGATCGTAGTAAGTCTTGCCTGTGATTTTTCTTGTATCATCAGCGACAAGATTTTTGGTGCCCAAACCTTCTTCAACGTGAGCTAAAATGAAATTATCTCCTTGAAGCAAAAAAGCGCTTTCACCTCGGCTGGCCGTGATTTCCGAAATGCCAAAATGGCGAATATTGTCCGCCGTTTTGACCGCGGCCATTTGACACATGCGTTTAAACGGATCCATCGCGTCATAATCAACACCTGTTTCCTTGTAAGTCAGGGGCATGAGATTTTCTCCTTTTCCATGGTCTGCTATTGAATTTCAAGGGACAAAACGTCGCCCCTCCTTTTCACAACGCGCTTCTATCTTATAGATTTAGGCTAATTTAGTCAATCCAAAATTTTATGCTAAGATGAAAATATGGAAAACTGGCAAAAACAATTACAGAGCTGGTCAAAAATGCCTTTTATCAAGGGCTTAAGCCGCCGATATCCCAAAGCGGAGATTTTTTTAGTGGGCGGCGCGGTGCGCGATTTAATGTTAAATCGGCCGACAACCGACTTTGATTTTGTCGTGCGTAATGTGAGCAAAAACGATTTGCAAAAATTTTTAACCAAACACGGAAAAGTCAATTTGGTCGGCAAACGTTTCGGCGTTTTTAAATTTAGGGCAAAAAATTGGACGGAAGAAGAAATTGATATTGCCCTGCCGCGCACTGAACATTCGCTTAACTTCACCGGCGCTTACCGCGATTTCAAAATTAAAAGCAATGCCAAATTAAAAATTGAAGATGACTTAAGCCGCCGCGATTTCACGATTAACTCGATTGCCATAAAAATTACTAAAAGCTATAAGCTAAAAGCTAAAAGCTTATTAGTAGATCCTTTTGGCGGCTTGAATGACTTGAAGAAAAAAATTATTCGCACCGTGGGCAAGCCGGAATTGAGATTTAAAGAAGATTATTCGCGGATGCTTCGGGCGATTCGTTTTGCTTGCCAACTGAATTTTAAAGTTGAGCCAAAAACTTGGCAAACCTTAAAAACAAAAATTAAAAATCTGGATAAAAAAATTAACGGCGAGCGCGTTATCCCTTATGAAGTCATCGCTAAAGAATTAAACAAAGCCATCATCGCCAATCCAGTTTCCGCGATTAAATTATTAGACGAAAGCGGCGCTCTAAAAATTTTAATGCCGGAATTGTTAAAAATGAAAAAATGTCCCCAGCCCAAAATTTTTCACAACGAAGGCGATGTTTGGACGCACACGCTCTTGGCTTTGGAAAAATTAAATTCCCCGGCTTTTAAAAAAGAATTTTTTGGCAAAAAAATCAGTCCAGAAGTGATTTGGGGCGTAATTTATCATGACTTGGGCAAGCCCGTGACGATGACTAAAACCGATCGGATCCGTTTTCACGGCCATGAAACCGTTTCCCAAAAAGAATTTCGCAAAACCGCGGAACGGCTCAAATTGGCCGCGACCGGGCTTAAGGTTGATTTTGCCCAAACCATTATCGCCAAACACATGCTTTTAGCCCAAGGTGATGTTTCACAAATGAAAGAAACCACCATTGAAAAATATTTTTTTAATCCCCTTTTCCCCGGCCTGGATTTATTAATGCTGATTTTCGCCGATATCTCCGCCACGATCCCCAAGAGCGGACGGGCGGATTTTTCCAGTTATCAAAAATTAAAAAAAAGAATCAATAATTTAAAGAAAAAAGGCCGCCGGCCGACGCAATTGCCTAAACCGCTGATTAATGGCCATGATTTAATCAAAATTTTTAAACTTAAAGCCGGGCCAAAAATCGGCGAGCTTTTATCAACTGCCCGCGAAGCCCAATTGCGGGGAAAAATTAAATCTAAAGCCGAAGGCCTAAATTATCTAAAAAAATATTTGTAGACTATGGATTTTATTGTTACCCAAGACCAAGCTAAAACTCGTTTAGATAAATTTTTAACGCAAAATTTAACTAATCAAACTCGTTCACAAATAAAAAAATTAATTAAATCCGGCTCGGTCTTAATCAATAATAAACCAGTCAAGGTTCATCAGTTTCTAAGGACTGGGGACAAAATAGAGATCAAAAATCAGAGATCAGAGATCAAGGAGATTAAAGAAAACCTAACACCTAAAACCTATAACCTAAAACCTAACGTCATCTTTGAAGACAGCGACTTCCTGGTTTTGGAAAAACCAAGCGGACTCTTAGTCC
>DATDWV010000068.1:0-6745 GCA_035289505.1 Patescibacteria group bacterium
TAATAATCATGTTTGATTTGGGTTTTTATTGCTTCAATAAATTTTTTAATACCAAATTTTTGCGCTTGTTTTTGACAGGCAGTTGTGAATTGAGCCGGATTTTGGGAAACTTCTTTAATGGCTGCGGCTAATTGATCAACATTAATCTCATTAATTAATTTACCGGTTCCCCCGTCAATGATTGTTTCTTTATACCCGCCTTCATTGGGCGCAATTACCGGTTTACCCGCCGCCATCGCCTCAATAACATTCAAACCAAAATCTTCGTCTAAAGAAGTGGCGATAAAACCTTTGCAATTAGCATATAGCTCAATGAGTTTTTGCTGATCAACCCAGCTTAAAATTTCAACATTTTTTGGTTTTTCTCGAAAAACTAATTTTGCATAACCTTGAAAATGTTTTGACTTTTCGTAACTCCCAACAATGATTAACTTTTCGTTTGGCAATTGTTGAAAAGCCTCCAGCTGCATGATCACTCGTTTATGGGAAATCAATCGATTAACCGAAAGCCAAAAATCGCCATTTTTTTGATAATAAAATTTATCGGTTTGAATTGGCGGATAAATAACCGCAGCGCCTCTGGCTAAATATTTTGAAATTCGATTTTTAACGTTTTGAGAAATGGCGACCACTTGATTAACTGATTTTAAATGTTTAAAAACAAAAAAACGACGATAATGAACCCACCAATCAAAAAGCCAACCCAAATAGGCTGGAACCATGTTTTTTCTGACATAATATCGTAAATCCCAAATTTCCCGCGTGGGCGAATAAACATACCATAAATTCGGCTGGTGATTAACCGCGGCGGCCATGGCCCAATCACCAGATATTAGATAAAAATCATAACGCTTTTTTAAATTTAAAAACCGAAACCGCCAATAAGTCAGCTCTTGGCGAAACGGCGCGGCAATTGGCACACGGCCAATGCTGTAAATATTATTAGCCGAAAAACCCATTTTTTTAATTTTTTCTTGATTAATATTGGTAGTATAAATATCCGCGCCTAATTCGCGAGCTAAAATTAAAGTGACGATCTCCGCTCCGCCGATATTATCCAAAAAATTATGAAAAATCGCGATTTTTTTTACTGTCATTGTTTTATTTCTTTAAATTCAATTTTTGGTATCTGATAAACTTTTTTAACCTGATTATTAATTTGATAAACCATTAACTCCCCGTCATTATAAACTTCAGAAAAATTGTTTTTATAGTAATCAAATTCTTTGTCTCCAAGTGGCGGGGTTTCATTATTGGTGGAATAAACAATATCTCTCATTGATTTTGACAAAATTATGTAATTAATATTGTCGGCCTTTTTAATTTTTTCATATTGATAAAAAATTTTATTATGCAGCCCGGCATCAGCCTGACCAAACATTACCCACCGGCCGCCCAAATAACTAAAAAGCGCGGCGGTTCTTAAATCACTCACGATCCTCCCCCCAAGATTAAGGGCAATAACTTTTTTGGCTGAATCAATTTCCTCTTGAGCGTAATATCGCCGGCGGCTGAACGGATCCTGATAAATAATCAATTGGGAAATAATCAATAAAATAATCGTGAGCGGCACCACGATTTTTCTGAATTTTTTCTGTCCAGCCCAATACCAACTAAAAATAACAAAGGCCAGAGGAAAGGAATAATCAAAGATCCTGGAATAATAACCGGCAGTGGCCAGCCCGAAACTGATAAACACTAAACCAACTAACCAGCCGACCAAAAATTGGTATCGCAAATCAGTTTTTTTCTTTTCCCACCAAAACAAAAAAATCAGAAGATAAATATGGGTTAAAATCGCTTGAGCCAAATAATTATTAAGGGTGATTGCCGAAGAATAATAATTTTTTGGACCAAGAGCCAAAAACGGCAAAAATAAATTTGACCGTGAAATTATCAAAAAAATCGCGGGCAATAACGACAAAATCGGCAAATACTTTAAAAAGTAAGAATGATATTTTTTAACCGAAAAAAGAAAGAGTCCAAAAATTAAGCTGATTAAACTAAGCCATAAAATTTTTAACCAGCCCAAATTGACAATCTCATTTTGGATTAGCGCCAACTGACTAAAATCATTGACTAAAATCCAAAATAAATAAAAGGTAAAAAGTGCCAAGCAAGCCAAAATGATTTTTTTATTAGGGGGGGAAAAATAAAAATGACTGATTAACAAACCAGCTAAAATGGCGACAAAGGCGGCGGCGCCGGTGTGATAAGTCGCCAAAACCAAAATAGAAAAAAAGATGAAAAACAGAAGCGATAAATTTTTTTTCTTAAGCCAATATTGCAAAAAGAAAAAAAGGCTGATCCAGATAAAAAGATAGCTTAAACCTGAAGCCTGAATAATCCCGGTGTATTGCAGTAAATTTTCCGAAGAAACCGCGTAAACGAAAAAAGATAAAATTCCACCTAAGTTACTGCCGCCAACAGCGCGGCCAAGAAAAAAAATAACAACCGCGCCAAGAATGTAAACTAAATATAATTGATTAAGCCAAGGCGGTAAAATTGATCGCAGAAAATAACTAACCGGATAATTCTGGTATTTAACGGAAAAAATATTATCAGTCATTTCACTGGCCAAAAGATTGTCTTCGCCAAAACCGTTATAAATTTCGTAGGGGGACAGCGGCAAGACTTTGGTTAAAGAATAATAAGCCCGCAAATAATAACCAATAGCAAAAACGATTATGATTGCCCCAATCCAAAAAAATTTCTGATATTTTTCCATTAAATGAATCATTTTTCTTTAATCCCTAAAATGCTTAGCACAAAAGAAGAAAAAATCGTCTGCAGCCCAATCACGATTAAGGTTAAAGCGATAATTGAATTTTTGACTTCGCTTAAGGGCCCAAAACCGGTTTTGAGCCATTCAAAAAATATAACACCATAGATAATCGCGCCCAGGGCGATAAAAATCAAACCAGCCAAACTCGCCTTTTCAATAGTTAAATACCGATAAAGTTTAGTCACCATCTCTCCTTGATCGCGCAAATGATTAATCGCGTAAATTTTTGAAAAAAAGGAAAAAATAATTAATTGATAGCCGCTAATAATCAAAAGCGAGGCAAAAAACATCGGGTGATACCCAAAGCTAATGCCAAAAATCCTAAAAGCGCCGATGTATAAAATAAACATCAAGAGGGCGCCGAGGGAAAACAAAATTAAGCCGGGCAGAAAAAACAAAAAAAGCGGGCTGAAAAGCAGCATAAAACGAATGTGCCGCCAGCCGTCAGCCCAGCGCTTCAATTTGGATTTGCCTTGACGCTTGTGATAATTAATCGCGACTTCTTTAACTTTTAGGCCTGCTTTAGCGGCTTTAATCATCATTTCTGTGGCAAATTCCATTCCAAGCGTTCTTAAATCTAGTTTATCTAAAGCCTCACGGGTAATCGCGCGCATGCCGCTTTGAACATCTATAATCTTTAAGCGGAAAAAAAGACGAAAAAGCGTTGACAGCAGGGGATTGCCCAAATAACGATTTAAAAAAGGCATTGCGCCTTTTTCCATTTTTCCGGCAAAGCGATTGCCAATCACTAAATCATTGCCGCTGGAAACCTCCGCCAAAAACCGGGGGATTTCTTTAAAGTCATAAGTACCGTCGGCGTCAGCCAAAAATAAATATTTGCCTTTTGCCGCGGCAAAGCCCTGCTGACAAGCAAGGCCGTAACCCGCTTGATCGTGCTTGACTAAGCGCACCCCTAATTCCTCAGCGATTCGGGCGGAATTATCAACTGATGAGTCAGAGACAATAATTTCACCGTTAATATTTTCTTGAGCCAAAACTTTTTTTATTTCCGCCAAACAGAGAGACAGGGCCGCTTCTTCGTTTCGGCAAGGTAAAATTACGCTGACCAAAACCTCCTCCTCGCCATAATTATTGAATCTGATAGACATAATTGTCGTATTTTTGATAAAGGCGGCCAAAATTGCAATCAATCGGCTCCGGCGAAATAATATATTTTACCTCGTGTTTTTTTAAAATTTGCGATTTGATGATGCAGCTTGAATCGCCAAAAAATTCTTCCACATCTTTTTTATCACCATAGAAAGCAAGGGTAGCTACTGGTTCTTGCCGAGAAATTGGATACAAAGCCGTTGACATAAATGGCAGAGCCATTACTTTTCTTTTTGGCAAATCAGAAAACAACTTAAGCAATTGATAATCATTTTGGTTAATCACTTGATAAAGATCAATTTGCGGCGGCAGTTGATAATAATTAACAAAAAGCAAAATAATGACGATACTAATTATCACACTTTGAATAAACCAAGGGAAATATTTCTTAATCTCCCCGAAAAACGATAATTCGGCAATATTTTTTTTAATAATTTGTAAAATCAAAAATAAGCCAATCGCCGAAAACCAAGGCAGCAGTAAAACCAAATAATATAAATTGCGCTGATAAGGGCTAAAAAAAGAAATTCCTGTTAGCCGGTACAAAACGATTAAAATAAACAAAGTCAATAAAAGCAGTAAATACAGGGCGTGTTCTTTCGCTTGCCGCCGAAAAAAAATAAAAATTACGCCGGCTAAGGCAAAAAGATAGCCAAGCCAATTATAAATTTCCACAAGCGAGTTTTTTAATTCCAAGACACCCCAGCCGTGGCGAAACATTAGTTGAGAAAATAAATGGGGAATGGTTTGCGGCCAAGAAAGATTTAAAGTTAATTTATACAAAATTAAACCAAAAACGGGAATAATCAAAAAAAGCAGAAAAAATTTGTATTCTTTGAAAAGATAGCGATAATTAATCAGGGCGTAAACTAAAAGCGCGGGCAAGGCAAATAAAACGGCTAACGAGTGAGTAGGCAATAAAAATATCATTATTCCCAAACTGATTAAAAGATATTTTTTATTTTGTTCAAGGAAACCACGGTTAAAAAAATACAAATAAAGCAGGATGAAGGGAAAAGAAAAAGTCAGGGGCGTGAAAAACCATAAGCCCAAAAGGTTAACATTAGATTTGATGGAAACGAAAAAAATCATTGCCAACCAGGCCAAAAAAAACCGCTGGCCGCTTTGCTGATAAATAACATAAAATAAAATTAAAACAATAACCGCCATCCAGATTGCCGGCAAGTATTGATAAATTAAAACCAAATCAAAAACAAAAGAAAGCAAAAAAAGGAAAAAATGAAAACCGATTTCTAAACCGGTAAATCGCTGATCCCACTCAGACCGCAAAACCTCAAAATATTCGCCGTAATTGCCTAAGCGGCTGGCTTCCGAAATATGGTGCCACTCATCAACATGAAAAGGGAATGGGTAATTCCAATGGGGTTGATAGACTAATAAACCGGCGGCTATTGCGGTTAAGAGCAATAAAACCAGTTGGGCGGTTTTAAGAGAAATTTTCATTAATTATGATAATCTTTAGTTAAAAAAAATATAACAATCAATATTAATATTTTAATGATTTTTTGATAAATTGTCCATTAAAAAACAACACAAAACCCAGCCCCTCGCGAGGGGCTGGGTAAAAAAATCTAGGTTAGATTTTTAGGTCGTCGACGACTGAAGTATCAGTCTCAGTATTCCGACTTCTTCGTGAACCTTCTGGTTCATGAATTTTGAGGTTGACTCGAGCATTATTTTTCGCACCCACAATTTTTAACAAAGTGCGGATGGCCCGAGCGGTCTGGCCTTGCCGGCCAATGACATACCCCATATCAGCTGGATTAAGATGAAGAGTGATTAAAACTCCCATCTCATCAACTGTTCGTTCTGCCTTAACGTCGTCAGGATTAGCCACAATGGCTTTGACAACGTATTCGACAAATTCTTGATCAGCGTGCTTAGCTGCCATATTAACCACAATCTCTTTCACTTCTTAATAGAAAATTAAGAAATGAATTACGGATCTTGCCGCCAGAACTGCCGACCTTCCACTCAACCAAAACGGTTGCGGGAAAAACAGTCTGGTCATAAAATTCCTTAAATTCAAGGAACACCCTAATTATACCACAAATAAAGATTTTGTCAACCCACCAACTCTAATTTATCTTTTCTTATTTAGTGACTTCTGGTTTTTGCGCTTCTTTAATCTCTGGCTCTAAAGCTGGCTCGGATTTCTTTTCTTCTGATTTATTTTCTTTAACCGCGGTTTCAGCTGGTTTTTCTTCAGATTTATTTTCCGCCTGACCTGCGGCGGGCGCTTGAGTTTCCGCCCTGACTTGGGTTTCATTTTTTTTGCCAGCCTTTGAAGCTTTAACTTTAGCGCCGGAAATCACGTTTTGATCCACTAATAAATTATGGGCGGTAGGCGACGCCTTTGCCCCTTGTGAAAGCCAATACAAAATCCGCTCTTTATTGACCTCGCAAACTTTAGAAAACGGGTTATAGTGCCCTAAAATTTCTAAAGCTTTGCCAAAGGTGTCCCGGCTTTGCTCGGAGACGATAAAACGAAAAGTTGGCTTTTTTCTTTTGCCCACTCGGGCGAGTCTGATTTTTAACATAGAAGTATAATGCTAATCTACAAATGTATACGAATGATACGAATATTCGTATGTGCGCATTCGCATGAACACATTCGTAGTGTATATTCGCATACAAAAAAATACCTATGAATTAATATGATGCCATTTAACGCCGGCATCGCGAGCGCAACCTTTAATCTTATTGCTTCACTTAGGTATGAAGTATCAAAAGCTTATCATAAATTATAAAAGAAGTCAATGTTTACTGCCGCACTATCTGCTGGGCTTCTTCCAATTTCAAGCTAATCAGCCGAGAAATGCCATCGTC
>DATDWV010000069.1:0-2750 GCA_035289505.1 Patescibacteria group bacterium
ATAGGCCGCGATATTTCTTCTTGTAAATATCCTTGACTTTGGTGGCGAGCCACAATTTTTGGGCGCCACTAAAATGCTTGCGCGAAGTCGTGCGAATAAAATAATCATTGGAAATATTTAAAACTTCGGCCAAGTCAATAAATTTTTTGGTGTTTTTATCAACCAGTTCTTGAATTTCCAAACCTTCTTTTTCCGCGGCCTGCACATTTTTCAAACTGTTCTCATCCGCGCCGGTTAAGAAAAAAACTTTCTCGCCAATTTGGCGATGATGGCGGGCAACTACATCGGCTTGAACCAATTCCAAGGCAAAGCCGATGTGAGGTGCGGCATTAACGTATGGAATAGCCGTGGTAATGTAAAACTTGGACATAAATTAAGCGAGATAAGCATTAAGCAAGATAAGATTATAAGCAAAACTTATCTTGCCTATCTTGCTGAACACTTATCTTGCTGAAATGATCACCGCAAATTCCCCTTTTACTGAATCATTTTTCAACTGTTCTAAAACTTCATCAACTCTTCCGCGGTAAATCGTTTCAAACTTTTTGGTTAGTTCGCGGCCAACGACAATTTCGCGGTTTAAACCGAATTTTTTCAGCTGTTCCAAAGTTTTTAAAATCCGATGAACTGATTCATAAAAAACAATCGTTTGTTTGCTGGCGATTATTTCTTTGATTAAAGTTTCCCGGCCTTTTTTGTGGGGCAAAAAACCTAAAAATAAAAATCGGTCAGTGGACAATCCAGAAGCTGAAAGCGCGTAAGTGAGGGCGGAAGGTCCGGGAATAGCTTCTACCTTAACCCCTTGCTCAACCGCGGCTTTGACCAACAAACCGCCGGGATCAGAAATTCCGGGCGTGCCGGCATCAGAAACCAAAGCTACATTCTTACCGAATTTCAATTGACTAATTAAAAAATTAATTTTCCCAACTTGGCTGTGCTGGTGGTAACTGACCGTTGGGGTTTTAATTTGATAATGATCCAAAAGTTTTTTTGTCACTCTGGTGTCTTCGCAAGCGATCAAATCAACTTCTTTTAAAATCCTTAATGCCCGCAAAGTAATGTCTTCTAAATTGCCGATCGGCGTGGCCACAATATAAAGAGTACCCATATATTTAAAAATAACATTAAAATTGATTTTTTTCAAGAAAAAACCACTCCAATTTGGAGCGGCGGGAAAAATGTGCGTTTGCCCCGTTAGAAGTTTACTTCTAATGGGGTTTGCTATTCAATTGTCACTATCGAGTGGCGGCAATCACTTGGTGATCAGACGGGAATAAATTATCCATGGTCTCTTCGGCTGTTGGCATTAATGGCGTTTTGGCAATAATTTCTGCTCTTTGCCTTTGGCCATAGACCAAATGATCAGCCTTGGCTAAAGAAAACCAAAGCCTGTTTTTCGGATCTCGCCAGATAATGGCGAATCCATCAGAGTATTTTCGTCTCACCTGCTGAAAAAAAATAACGTCTTCTTCTGTTGCCGGCCCGCAAACTAGTTTATCTCTGGCTAAATCGTATATCTGGTAGCCGGTTGTGCCAGTGACAAAAAAATCCAAATACTCATACGGCTCATTATTACCCGGGTGAAAATCTCTGGTGACAAAATACAATGGCATCAAAAGAACACAGACTATCATAAAGCGTTTCATTAAGCGTTTCATTCCAAGGCCCTCCCTGAATTATTCGGAAAAATGAAACCAAAACACTTGGATTATTAGATTAGCAAAAAATTTTAGTGATGTCAAGCCCCATGACTACGGAGTAGGCGCTGATAACTAACGGCAAAACGATGGGCTTCATCACGAATTTTTTGGATTAATTTTAAAGCCGATGATGTTTTCGGCAATTTAATCGGAAATTTATTTCCCAGGGTGAATATTTCTTCCTCTCTTTTAGCTAAAGCAATGATGGGCAGCTCAAGCCCTAATTTTTTCAGGGCTTGGCGGGCCGCGGAAAGCTGCGGCTTGCCGCCGTCAACTAAAATTAAATCAGGCAATTGGCTTTTTTCTTTGGTGATCCGATAATAGCGGCGATAAATAATTTCATTCATTGCGTCAAAATCAGACTGACCGATAAAAGTTTTGATTTTAAAACGGCGATAATTATTTTTGTCCGGCTTGCCGTCGCGAAAATAAACCATTGAACCCACCACGCCGGTTGACCCCAGATTGGAAACGTCAAAACATTCAATCACGGCCGGGAAATTCGGGAGTTTTAAAATATTTTGTAACTCCAGCAAACTGGCATCGCCTAAATTTAAGCTGACCACTAAATTTTTCTTAAGTAAATCCAGCAGTTTTAATTTATCGCCCTTTTCCGGAACCGCGATAGTCACTTTCCGGCCAGCCAGTCGCGAAAAATATTCGGCTAATAATTTTCTTTCAGTCAAATAAAGCGGTAAAATAATTTCCTGCGGAATCTCATCGGCATAATAATATTGTTTTAAAAATTCGGTTAAATTTTCCTTTTGGTTTCTACCTAAGGGCGTATTCAACCGAAATTCTTTGCGGCCGGAAATCACGCCTTTATTGATGTTAAAAAGCTGAATAATGATTTTGTTCGGCTGTTGAATAAAATTAATCACGTCCTGATCATAATTTTTCCTTAAGCTGATTTTTTGTTTCGTGCCGATATTTTCCAAAGCGAAAATTTGATCCCGCCGATTTTTGGCTAATTCATAATTTTGCTCTTGAGTATATTTTTCCATTTCCTGTTTTAATTTTTCAATCAGCTCGTTATTCTGCCCTTTTAAC
>DATDWV010000070.1:0-3262 GCA_035289505.1 Patescibacteria group bacterium
ATTTATAAATTAATATTTAAACCAGTTGAGAACTGAATTTAAATTATGATTATTACTAATGAACGTTTAAAAAATTTAATTGAACAATTGGATTTAGTCACCAAAGACCGGCTGGAAGCGGCATATAAATTTGCCGAAAAAAATCACAAGCCTTTGGCCGAAGTTTTAGTGGAAAGCGATTTGACTTCTGACGATCATTTGGGCCAGATTATTGCCGATGAAATGGGCTTTGATTTTGTTGATTTAGACAAAGCGGTGATTGAAGATGACGTTTTAAATTTAGTGCCAAAGGTAATGGCCAAAGCGCAAAAGATAATCCCTTTTGCCCGATCCAACGACGGCATTAAATTAGCCATGGTTAATCCGGGCAATCTCACTGCCATTCATTTATTGGAGAAAAAAACCGGCCAGCCGATTATTCCTTATCTCACGACTCAAGAAAATATTACGAACGCTTTGGTCAGATACCAAAAAGGGATTCAAAAAGAATTTAATGAAATTATTCAGGAAAATATCAGTCAGGCGAAAAAAGGCTTGCAAGCCGAAGATCTGCCGATTATTAAAATCGTGGATACGATTATCCAATACGCTTATGAGAATAAGGCTTCAGATATTCATCTGGAGCCGCGGGAAGAAAAAACCTTGGTCCGGTTTCGGATTGACGGTATTTTGCATGACATCATTGATTTGCCCAAAATCGTCCATGATTTAATGGTGACGCGCATTAAAATTTTAGCCAAATTAAGAACTGACGAGCATCGCAGCGCTCAAGACGGAAAAATCAGATTTAAATTGGATGAGGAAAATCTTGATATCCGCGTTTCCATTATTCCGATCGTGGAAGGCGAGAAAGTGGTGATGAGATTATTGGCCGAAAGAAGCCGGCAATTCAGTCTGGAAGATTTGGGTTTAGACGCGCCTGATTTGGTTAAGCTTAAAAAAGAATACGCCAAGCCCTACGGCATGATTTTGGCCACCGGGCCGACCGGTTCGGGCAAAACCACGACTTTATACGGGATTTTAAAAATTTTAAACCGCCGCGAAGTTAATATTTCCACGATTGAAGATCCAGTGGAATACGACATTGAAGGGGTAAATCAAATTCAAGTTGACCCAAAAACCAATTTGACTTTTGCCTCGGGCTTGCGCTCAATTTTGCGCCAAGACCCGAATATTATTATGGTCGGCGAAATTCGCGACGAAGAAACCGCGGACATCGCCATTAATTCGGCGATGACCGGCCATTTGGTTTTGTCCACCTTGCACACCAATGACGCGCCCACCGCTTTGCCGAGATTTTTAGAAATGAAGATTGAGCCGTTTTTAATCGCTTCCACGGTCAATGTCATTATTGCCCAGCGCTTGGTGCGAAAAATCTGCAGCCAATGCATTGTGAGCGAACAAATTAGTTTGAATCAATTGAAAAATAAATTTTCATCGGAACTAATTGAAAAATATTTAGGCAAAGAGAAAAAAGAGGTTCGGATTTATCACGGCAAGGGTTGCCCGGTCTGCAGCCAAACCGGCTATTCCGGCCGGGTCGGCATTTTTGAAGTTTTAGTCATCAACGAAGCGATTCGCCAATTGATTATGAGCCGGGCCAATGCCGACGAAATCCGCCAGCAGGCGGTTAAAGACGGCATGAAAACCATGATTGAAGACGGGATGAGCAAAGTTTTAGCCGGCATTACCACGATTGAAGAAGTTTTAAGAGCAACTAAGGAATAATCTTTGTCATTGCGAGGAGGAGTCCCGCAGCCGCGGGACGACGACGAAGCAATCTCTGACTAATTTACACGAGATTGCTTCGCTCTCCGCCAGCTGACGGATCGCTCGCAATGACAGATTCGTATTAATAATTTATTTGGGATTTGTCCGCCAGATGGCGGATTGGATTTGTGATTTATTTAGGATTTAGGGTTTACTAAATTATGCGTTTTTCTTATCTTGCCTTTGATGGGCGGAACAAAATTAAACGCGGCGTGATTGACGCGGTTAATTTGCATGAAGCCACGAAAATGCTGGTGGAGCAGGGCTGGTATGTCCGAAAAATCACGCCGCGCTTAGGTTTGGCTCATGGTTTTGGTTTTTTAAATTTCAGCCATATCGCTTTGATTGATAAAGTTTTATTAGTGAAACATTTGGCGACCATGCTTAAGTCCGGCATTACCCTGAATGAAGCCCTTGACGTGATTTACGAGCAGACCACTTCAAAAAAATTCAAAAAAATTATTCGCGAAGTGGCGGAAAAAGTGAAATCCGGCCAAAGCTTGGGCAATGCCTTGAGCCGTTTTCCCAAGACTTTTGATCCGCTTTTTTTTAATGTCATTAAAATCGGCGAGGAAAGCGGGACCTTGGAAGAAAATTTGGAATACTTATCTATTGTTTTAAATGACCGGCTTGAGTTGAAAAGAAACATTCAAGCCGCTTCTTTTTATCCGGCGATTGTCTTAACTGCGGTTTTCGGCTTAGGCTTTGTTTTGGCTTATTTTGTTCTGCCAAAAATCACCCAGCTTTTTAAAACCTTGAATTTTGAATTGCCGCTTTCCACCAAAATTCTTTTGTGGCTGGCGGCGATGATGGAAAATTACGGTTTAATTATTTTATTCGGGATTTTAGCCGGTTTAATCGTTTTGCGGATTCTAATTTTGACCAAAACGATTAAACCGATTTGGCATTGGTTTTTGCTCAGACTGCCGATTATCGGCAATATTATGATTAATTACAATTTAGTCCAAATTAACCGGACACTCGGGGCTTTATTAAAAAGCGGCTTGACCATTGACCAAGCGATTAAAGTCGCGGCGGAGACCACGGCCAATTTAGTTTATCGCCGGCGGCTGCAAAAAGTTTTGCCTGAAATTCAAAAAGGCCGCACTCTTTCCGATAGTTTAGCCGAAACGAATCAATCTTCAGGCAAACCGCTTTTCCCGCTTTTAGTCACAAAAATGATCGGCGTGGGCGAAAAAAGCGGCCGGCTTGATGAATCACTGACTGATTTAGCCGAATATTTTGAAAAAGAATTGGAGAACACGACGAAAAATCTGACCACGGTTTTAGAGCCTCTTTTGCTTTTACTGGTTGGTTTAGTGGTTGGCTTTGTCGCGGTTTCAGTCATTGCCCCGATTTATCAAATTACCGGAAAATTCGGTCGATAAAGTGAAACTTTAATTATGAAAGGATTTACCATAATTGAACTTACTTTAGTCATCGCCATTTTTATTATCATCGCGGGTCTTAGCTTGCCTTTTCTCCAATCATT
>DATDWV010000071.1:0-9999 GCA_035289505.1 Patescibacteria group bacterium
TTAATAAAAAAATCAGGTCTCACGGCTATAGAGCTCACCGCTCATGATTTATCAAGGGTTGAGATGATAGAAACCCTTGATTTTAGAAGACTTAATAGCTTTGAATACATCTCCATCCATGCGCCGACTTTTGAGATTAAATACGGTTTTAATCAAAAAAGTCGAATTGTTTTGAAATCAATTGCCGCGATTTATAAAAAAATCAAATTTAATCTGGTGATTTTCCATCCTGATACTATTTCTAATTTAGAAGTTTTCAGTAATTTTGATTTTCCTGTGGGCATTGAAAATATGGATAACCGAAAAAATTTTGGCCAAAATCCGAGCGACTTAAAAAAATTTTTTAGCCGAAAAAAATTTAAATTTGTTTTAGACTTGCAACATATTCATACTAATGATCCGACCATGGACTTAACCGACGATTTTTTGGCAGTTTATAAAAAAAGATTGGCCCAAATCCATCTAAGCGGTTATGACCCCGTAAATCTCCATCATCCGCTTTATCTAACTAAACAAAAAAATATTATCCAAAAAGCCGTCGGCCTTAACGTGCCAATTATTATTGAAAGCTCCTTTAACCCAAAAAATAATCTTTCCAACCAAATTCGGCAAGAATTTCGGTATGTTAAGAGTTTTTTAAATCATGATTAATTTTTTATTTTCCTTAAAATGTGCTAAGATTAATATAAGGAAAGGGGGTGGATAATATGAAAAAGTTACATTGGTTAACCTACACCTTGCTGATTATCGGCGGGTTAAATTGGCTTTTGCAAGGCCTTTTTCAATGGGAAGTGGGAATGATTTTTGGCGGACAAACGGCGATGATCTCTCGGGTGATTTACGTTTTGGTCGGCCTTTCGGCAATTTATGAAGTTAGTATCCACAAAAAGTCATGCCGATTCTGCAATGAAAAGGGAGCATAGTGTTTTGAGATATTTAATGATTATTAAATTTTAGTTTAGTTTTTGAAATCGTCCTTGCGGACGATTTCATTTTTAGATAAAATTATAATGACAAATAAATTTATAAATAATTTAGTTATTTTTTTGCTCGCCTTGGCTTTTTTGATTTTTCTCATATTATTTTTCACTCAATTACACGGCTTAGATTTTTATTCAGTCAAAAAAATAGTTAGTCAAACAAATGACAATAGTTTAATTTCAAATATTAACACCGACCGGCAAATCGCTAATTTACTAGATTACCTCAATGGTCAAAATAAATTAAATAACGATTTCTACACGTCAAAAGAACAAAGCCATTTGGTTGATGTTTTAAATTTGATTATTTATTTAAAATTTGCCGATTTTTTTATTTTAATTTTGTTATTAACAGTTTTCGGCTTAATTTTTTATTTAAAAGGCAAAAATTATTTTTGGAAGTTAATCTTAAAAACCGCTTTTTACTCTTTAATGATTGAGGCGATTATCTTGTTAATCTTATTTTTAAATTTTAATGGATTATTTACCTGGTTTCATTTAATCAGCTTTAAAAATGATTTTTGGCTTTTGGATCCGGCGCGAGACCGCTTAATCATAATTTTCCCGCCGGCATTTTTCTACGTAATGACGGCAAAAATTTTTATTAGTACCATCTTTTTTACCATAATTCTTGCTTTATCTTCTTGGTTAATCCTTAAAATTAGCCAAAAATCAGATTAATCATTAAGAAAATTTAAGTTTTGCTTTAATTTGTTAAAAACTAATTTTTTTAGTATAATATAAATGATGCTTGGCTTATCAAAAGGTCAAAAAAATAAAAAAAAATTTTTCATTAGATTTTTTCCCTTAATCGGCGGGGTAATTTTAATTTTCATTTTAATTAATTTTTTTAGCGGCTGGCGAAAAAATCAAACAATTGATCAGGATATTAGCGGCATGCAAAATGAAATTATAAATCTCCAAGAAGGAAACACCAAATTAAAAAAATTAATTGAGTATTTCAATTCTACGGCTTATATTGAGGAAAAAGCGCGACTGGATTTAGGCTTGAAAAAGGCGGGGGAAAACGTGGTTTTAGTTGACCAGCAAAATCAGGATTTAAATTTAGCCGCCAATGGCGCAATCGATTCAGGGGAAAATCAAAATATAATAAATCCGATAAAATGGTGGCGTTACTTTTTTAATTAATTTATGACTGCCCAAAATCAACAAAATAATAATTCAAATTTCAGTGAAGAAGAAGTGGGAAAATTGCGCCAAGCGGTTTTAAAGTGGATTGAGATTAAAGAATCAATTAAAGAGCAAAAAACAAAAAAACCAATTAACGTTGACTTAGACAAATCAACTCAAGAATTAAAAATTAACGAAAAAGAAAAATTATCAAAACTAAATCTGCCTGATCATGAAAATAAAACAGCATTATTAAAAAAAATTAAACCAATAAAATTTTCTCTGCCGAAATTAAAATTTAAATCAGTAATGGTTATTTTGTTTTCCGTTGTCATTTTATTTCTGATTATTTTCGGCATTGGCATTTATTACTTTAATTGGCAAAGTCCAGCCGCTTCTTTAATCAGCCGCTATATTCCTTATCCAGCCGCCATGGTTAATTATCAAATTATTAGTTATTACGACTGGAGTCAACAGACAAAAACTCTAATTAATTTTTATGAGCAGGAAAAAAATAATAATCCTGATCTGATTATCCCTAGCGTCAAAGAAACTAAACGCCATATTTTAAATCGCCTAATTGAATATCAGCTTCTGAAACAACTGGCCCAAAAGTATCAAGTGACGGTTTCCTCAAGCGAAGTTAATTTTCAATTAGAAAAATTAACCGCGGAAATCGGCAGCCGCCAAGAACTGGAAAATCAATTAAAAATTTTATATGGTTGGACGATTAATGATTTTATCAAAGAAATCATTAATCCTTTAATTTTAAAAAATAAAATCGCGATTGCTTTGACTTTAGACGATCGGCTTAACGAGAAAATCAGAAAAAAAGCGGAATCGGTTTTAGAAATGGTAAAAAAGGGCAGTGAAAGTTTTGAAGATTTGGCCAAAAAATACAGCGAGGATGCCTCCGCCAGTCAAGGCGGTGATTTGGGTTATTTTGGCCTAAATCAAATGGTGCCGGAGTTTGAAGAAGCGGCTTTTAAATTGGGGGCAGGGCAGGTAAGCGATTTAGTAAAAACTCAATTTGGCTATCACATTATTAAAGTGGAAGAAAAAATTAATGACCGGGACGAAAATAAAACACTAATTCATGCCCGCCATATCCTAATGCGAAGTAAAGATTTAGACACCTATCTTGAAGATTTAAAAAAACAAGCTGTCATTTGGCAGTTGGTGAAGATTTAAAATTTAATTTCATTACCTGGAGCCGACGGTCCCGACGTCACGTCGGGACGACCTATTTACCCCGCACCTTCTGGAGCCAAGAGTGGGACTTGAACCCACAACCTACGGTTTACGATACCGTTGCTCTACCAATTGAGCTATCTTGGCGCTAAAAGGTGCGGGGCGCGAGAATGCGTTGCTCTACCAACTGAGCTACGTCGGCGTAATCTAAGTAGAGTTGGAGCGGGTGATCCCGACTTAAAGTCGGGACAATCTTCTCCTTGACTGTTCGCTAAGAACTTGCCTAAGCGGTAGACCGGATTCGAACCGGCGACCTTCTGCTTGGGAAGCAGACATTCTACCACTGAACTACTACCGCCTAAACAAAAAATCACTTATTTAGTCTATTGTTAAATTTAAAAAAAGTCAAATGATTATTTTAAAAAATGTCAGTAAAATTTATCCGCCCAATATCTTTGCCTTAAGAAATGTTAATTTGCATATTAAACCGAAAGAATTTGTTTCTTTAGTGGGCAGAAGCGGAACAGGCAAAACCACGATTGTTAAAATTTTAACCGCTGAAGAACCGCCGAGCAAAGGCCAAATTATTGTCGGCGGCTGGGACATTACAAAAATTAAATCTAATGAAATCCCAATTTTGCGCCGGCAAATTGGCGTGGTTTTTCAAGATTTTAAACTTTTACCAAAAAAAACCGTTTTTGAAAATGTCGCCTTTGCCCTGGAAGTTTGCGCCACCGAGCAAAAAAAAATCAAAGAAATCGTACCCCAAGTTTTAAAAATCGTCGGTTTAACCGGAAAAGAAGATCGTTATCCGATCCAGATTTCCGGCGGCGAACAACAGCGAGTCGCCATTGCCCGCGCCTTGGTTCATCGGCCAAAAATTTTACTGGCTGACGAGCCAACCGGCAATCTTGATTCAATTAATACCCGTGAAATCGTTGACTTGCTTTTAAAAATTAATGAATTCGGCACCACCGTCTTATTGGTCAGTCATAATCGGGAAGTGATTAACGCGATCAATAAACGGGTCATCACCATTGACAACGGCACGATTGTTGCCGACCAAAAAATCGGCAAATACTTACTTTAAATTATGTTTTCTTCCTCAATTTATCGAATTTTAAATTTCGCCTGGCAAAGCTTTTGGCGCAATATTTGGCTTTCGCTTCTCGCCATTACGATTATTGTTTTGACTTTTATTTCCATTAATTTTTTGGTCGTCATTAATTTTATGACCAACGCGGCCATCCTGGTTTTACAGGATAAAATTGACATTAGCATTATTTTTAAGCCGGAGGTCAGCGAAAACCAAGTTTTAGAAGCGCAAAATTATCTATCTGCTTTAACTCAAGTCAATGAAATCAAATATATTTCCCAAAAAGACGCTTTGGAAGAATTTAAAAAAAATAACGCGTCTGACCCGATAATTTTAGAATCTTTGGCTGAACTTGACACTAATCCCTTGGGCGCGGCTTTGAGAATCTCCGCGAAAAATATTAACGATTACCAGACGATTATTGAGATAATTAACAATTCAAAATATAATAATTTAATCGCCAATAAAAATTTTGACGATCATAAAGCCTATGTCGCTAAAACCAAAAATATTTCCGATTATATTAAAAAAATCGCTTTAGTGACAACCGGGCTTTTTATTATCATTGCTTTTTTAATTGTTTTTAACACGATTGGCGTGGCGATTTACACCCATCGCCAAGAAATCGGCATTATGAAGTTGGTCGGCGCGACTAATTGGTTTATTCGCGGCCCCTTCATTATTGAAGCGATTTTTTATGGTTTAATCGCCTGCGTCTTGGCGGTTTTAACCGTTTATCCGCTGATAAAATTTATTCAGCCATACCTGAATAAATTTTATCTAAGTTCTGATTTTAGCATTATTAAATATTTTAATCAGAATTTTTGGCAAATCTTTGGTTTGGAACTAATTATTATAATCGTTTTGAACACCTTGGGCAGTATCATTGCCATTAGGCGTTATTTAAAAGTTTAGGCTTTAGAGTTGACAAAAATCAAATTTTATAATAAATTAATTTGGATTAATTCAATTGCGTTCGGGGATCGTCTAACTTGCCCCGCCCAGAGGCGGGGTGAAATAGAACAGCGGCCGGCGCCTGTCCCGCCAAAACTCGCGCTCAGAATTCGGAGGTCGTCTAACGGTAGGACAGTGGCCTTTGGAGCCATGAATCCTGGTTCGAATCCAGGCCTCCGAGTTTTGGGCGGGAGAGCCGTGAATCGGGGTTCTCCACCCCTCTGGCGGACTATCCCCGAGTATAATAAATTTATGGAAATTTTATCTTATATTTGGACATTTTATCTTTATATCCCGTTGTTTAATTTTTTAATCTGGCTGTATCTTAATTATTCCATGTTTAATTTGGGCATCGCCGTTATCGTTTTAACAATTATTCTGCGATTTTCCCTCCTGCCTTTTACGATTTTAAGCGAGCGGGGTAAGCTTATCAGTCAACGTCTAAAACGCGATGTCGGCGAAATTAATCGCGATTTTTCCCACGACCCGGTTAAAAGAAAAATAATGATTCGCCAGCTTTTGAAAAAAAAGAAAATCAGGCCTTGGGCAAAAGTAGTGGTCTTGGGCGTCCAGTTTTTGGTTTTAATCTTACTTTATCGGGTTTTCTTAGGTGGCATCAACACCGAACAAAAATTTCATTTGCTTTACCCGTCAATTTCCAAACCTGATTTCATTAACACTAAATTTTTATTTTTTGACATCGGCGTACCTAATTTAATTCTTCCCGCTATTGTTGCCGGCTATATTTTCGGTCAAATTTTGATTCACTACTGGAGCACGGCGAATAAAATGTCAAAAAAAGAACAGGTTTATTCGCTCCTTTTTCCGGCGCTTACCTTTTTAATTTTGGTTCTCTTGCCATCCGTGAAATCGGTTTTTATTTTGACATCGCTAATTTTCTCCTCTATAATATCAATGTTTACCGTGATTATTAAATTATTCCTAAAAACGGCTAAAAAGCCGCAAAAATCTTAAAATATATGGCCGAAGAAGGATTGGACAAACTAATGTATTCATTCGTCATGGAAGATGTTTTGAAAGGCTTTTTTATTCAGGTTCCGCCCGGTTACGTCGCCTGTGTTTATGATTTGGGCCGAGGCGTGTTAAAAAAAATCTATAAACCCGGTTTGCATCTAAAAATTCCTTTTTGGCAAAAAGCGATGCTGTTTAACACCCAGACTTTGGAATACGATATCAGTAAAAAATTTAATCCGGACAAGCCTGAACTTTTGGGTGACCAGCCGATTACCGCCACGACCCGCGATAATAAAAAAATATCCATTGAAGGCACAATTTTGCTTCGGCTTGATCCGGAACAAATCCCGGAAATTTGGCAAAGTATCGGCCAGAATTTCGTGGAAAAAATTGTTCGGCCCACGATTCAAAGCCGGATTCGGATGATTACGGCAAAATACAGTTTTGACGAAGTGGCCGCGACCAAGCGCGCGGAATTTGAAATCGCCACGAGACAGGAATTAGAAAGAATTTTATATCCCCGTGGCATTTTTGTGGAAAACGCCTTGCTTAAAGAAGTTTATTAAAATCTATAATTAAATTGACCCCGCGACTGCGGGGTTTTTTCTTAATTACAATTAAGTTATCCACATTTTATTTAATTAAATTTTAGAAGATTAATCCTGTAAAGGGTGTCAAGAGACCCCTGTTTAAAAATTGTGTATAATTTTTCATATGAAATAATGATCATTAATTATCACTATTATCTTTTAAAATGTAAATAGTCTTGCCGAAAAAAAATAAATTTGCTAAACTGTTTAATGTATTTTATGATGAACCAAACCAATAAAATCAGGCTCCTAATCGCAGTCATTTTTTTATTAACCATTATTTCCGTTGGCCTTGATTTTAATGATTACTTGGGAAAATTTGGTTTAAAATTGCCGAGTTTTTTAAATTTGCCTTATCGCTTGGGACTTGACTTGCAGGGCGGCAGCCATTTAGTTTATCAAACCGATGTTTCCCAGATTCCGCCAACTGATCAGGCCAGCGCGGTCGCCGGCGTTCGTGACGTCATTGAACGCCGAGTCAATGCTTTTGGCGTGGCCGAGCCAGTAGTCCAGGCGACCAAATCAGCCGATGATTGGCGAATTATCGTTGAATTAGCCGGTGTTTTAGATATTAATCAGGCGATTAAAATGATTGGCGAAACTCCGCTTTTGGAATTTAAAGAGCCAAATCCCAATGCCCAAATTCAATTAACCGAAGAACAAAAAAAAGAGCTTAATGATTACAACGCTCAAGCGGAGAATAGGGCGCGTCAAATTTTAGTTGAAGTTTCAAAACCGGGCGCTGATTTTGCCGCCGCGGGCAAAGAAAAAAACGAAGACCCGGGCAGCGCGCCTAATGGCGGCGATTTAGATTTTGTCAAGCGCGGGATGCTGGTACCGGAATTTGAAAAGGGCTGTTTTGATGACATTAAAGTCGGTGAAATTAACCCTCAATTGACTAAAACACAATTTGGCTATCATATTATTAAAAAAGAGGAAGAAAGGGGAGAAGGCGATAATTATGAAGCGCGCTGCCGCCATATTTTGGTTCGGACAAAAAGTGAAGCGGACTTTGGCCCGGCGCCTGATCAATGGGTTTATACCGGTTTAACCGGAAAACAGCTGCAGCGGGCGCAAGTTGTTTTTGATTCTAACACTCAAATACCGCAAGTGACTTTGCAATTTGACGATGAGGGTAAAAAACTTTTTTCGGAAATTACCAGCCGCAATGTGGGAAAACCAGTGGCGATTTTTCTTGACGGTTCACCCATTAGCACGCCGACGGTTCAAGAGCCGATTACCGACGGTCAAGCCGTTATTAGCGGTCAATTCAAAATTACCGAAGCTAAAATTTTAGCCCAGCGCTTAAATGCCGGGGCATTGCCGGTACCGATTAATTTGATTTCCCAGCAAACCGTCGGGGCGCAGCTTGGCAATGAATCTGTCGCTAAAAGTTTAAGAGCCGGGGTTGCCAGTTTGATTATCATCTGCCTTTTTATAATTTTCTATTATCGTTTGCCGGGTCTTGCCGCCTCTTTAGCTCTGATTTTTTACGGCTTGCTGCTTTTGGCGATTTTTAAAATTTTCGGCGTCACTTTAACCTTAGCCGGCATTGCTGGTTTTATTTTGTCGTTAGGCATGGCCGTTGACGCTAATATTCTGATTTTTGAACGATTAAAAGAAGAATTAAAATGGGGGAAGCCATTGACTCTCGCTATCCGGGAAGGCTTTAAGCGCGCCTGGTCTTCAATTTTTGACGGTAACGTCTCAACTCTGATTACCTGTTTTATTTTAATCGGCTTTTCCACCAGCTCAGTTAAAGGTTTTGCCATTACTTTAAGCATTGGTATTTTAGTGAGTATGTTTTCCGCGATGATTGTCACCCGGCTTTTGTTGGAAAATATCATTAAAATGAAACCCTTAACCCATTATTGGTTATTTGGCGTTAGAAAAAAAGATTAGTTTATGTTTTCCATTATTAATAAAAGAAAGATTTGGTTTATTTTGTCCGGCACTTTAGTCTTGGCCAGTGTTATCATTTTCTTTGTCTACGGTTTAAAATTAGGCATTGACTTTACCGGTGGCAGTCTTTTAGAAGTTGAATTTTCTATCAATCAGCCGCAAATCGCTGAAATTAATCAAGCTTTAACTGATTTAAATTTAGGCAATATTATTATTCAGCCGGTGGGGGAGAAAGGAATGATTCTGCGATTTAAGGATATAGATGAAGAAACTCACCAAAAAATAATTGCAACCTTAAAAGAAAAATTTAAACCAACCGATGTCATTCAAACCGATCAGGCCGGAATTAATTTTGAAGTCAAGGTTTTGGAAGAAAAAAGATTTGATTCGGTTGGTCCGGTGATCGGCGAGGAGTTAAAACGAAAAACGATTTGGGCCATTATTATTGTTTTAATCGCCATTGTTTTATATATCGCTTGGGCGTTTCGGAAAGTTTCCAAGCCTGTTGCCGCGTGGAAATACGGCCTCATTGCCGTTTTAGCGTTATTCCACGACATTACGATTACCATCGGCGTTTTTGTTTTGTTGGGAAAGCTTTACGGCCTGGAAGCCAACGCGCCTTTTGTCGCCGCCTTATTAACTGTTCTGGGTTATTCGGTGAACGATACGATCGTGGTTTTTGATCGGATTCGGGAAAATTTAATTCGGCGCATGGGCGATGATTTTGACAAAATCGTTGACCAAAGCATTAATGAGGTGATCGTGCGGTCAATTAATACCTCTTTTACCGTCTTATTGGCCTTGTTAGCGATTTTAATTTTCGGCGGCGCTTCAATTCGTGACTTTGTCTTGGCTTTGATTATCGGCATTACGGTCGGCACTTATTCTTCAATATTTTTAGCCAGCCCTCTTTTGGTAGTTTGGGAAAAAATTCGGACAAAAAAATAGACCCATTTTACAAAAATCATCAAACGCTGATTAAGTTGGCGTTTTTTGTTAAAATGAAAAATTTAACATCCGTCAAGTCATTTTAAGATAGACCCCTTGACGATTAACAAATTTTATGATATACTTTAAATATTAAAATTTATTAATCTTTAATTTAGTTTATTTTCATCTAAATTTAGCTAAAAATACTTAAAAGCGTATGAACGGAGAAAATTCAATTTTAGACAAAATC
>DATDWV010000072.1:0-4241 GCA_035289505.1 Patescibacteria group bacterium
AAATTTTAGCCAAGCTGGCAAAAACTTCCGCGCCGCAGCGAATTCGCCCGGCCATGGTTTTTTGCTGGGGCACAATCATAAACTCTTGAATATCGAGCGACCAGTCCGCGTGAGCGCCGCCGTTTAAAATATTCATGGTTGGCATCGGCAAGTTCCAGGTTCGATAAGGCAGGCGAAAAACTTTTCGCAAATAACGATAAAGGGGCAAACCCTGGCTGGCGCTGCTTGCTTGGGCGCAAGCCAAAGAAACGCCTAAAATCGCGTTCGCTCCCAACTTTGACTTATTCGCCGTGCCATCCAGTTCGATCATCAATTTATCAATTTGGCGTTGTTTGGTTGGGTCTTTGCCGATTAATTTTGGCGCGATAATTTTATTAACATTATTAACCGCCTTTAAAACGCCTTTACCGCCGTAACGCTTTTTATCGCCATCGCGTAATTCCAAAGCTTCGTGAATGCCCGTGGAAGCGCCGGAAGGCACCGAGGCAACACCGGTTGCGCCATTAGTCAAAGTGACTTTAACCCTGACCGTCGGATTGCCACGCGAATCTAAAATCTCTAAAGCCTTGATAGATTTGATGTTGGTCATAAATTTTGAATTTTGACTTTACAATACTTCGTAAGTCACCATCACATTGACGATAATTTCTTGGCTGCCTGGTTCAACGCTGGGCGCGACTGCTTGGTCGCTAGCTCCCGCCTCTAATGACTTCAACGCATAATCGCGATAAATTGGCGGCGGGGTAACTCCATTTTCGCTAAAAGAAACAAGTTTTCCTAATTTTACTCCGGCGACTTTGGCCAAAGCTTCAGCTTTTTCTTTCGCATTACCCAAAGCGATTTCTCTGGCGTCTTGGCGAAGCTTTTCCGGCTCATCAATGGTGAAATTCAAACCGCCGACTTCATTCGCCCCCAGATTACCGGCTCTGTCAACAATCGCGCCGACTTTTTCCAAGTCTCTAATTTTAACCGTCACGTTCTGACTAACTGCATAGCCACGCAAAATTTGTGTGCCACTTGTCCAGTCATAACGCGGATAAATACTATAATTAGTGGTCTTGATATCCTTCGCTTCAATGCCCATCTTTTTTAATTCATCAATAATCTTATTCATTTTATCGGTATTTTCCTGCTGGGCCTGGGCCACGGTTGATTTATCAGTTTGAATGCCTAAAGAAATTTGGGCAATGTCCGGAATGGCAGTCACCTTACCTTCGCCGTCAATGGTAATGGTGTAAGTCTGCTGGCTTTCCCGGCCGATATAATCATATTTTTTTAACTCGTTTCGGGTGAGGACTCCCAAAAAAATCGCTAAAAAGACAACAACCACTGTCGCCAAAACCAAACCCCAAAATGGCGGGTTGATATTCAAATTTTTTGTTTCGTTATCCATATATTTATCCTCTTGGTTATTGCGAGCGACCAAAAGGGAGCGAAGCAATCTTGAGATTGCTTCGTCGGTCGCCTCTGGCGACCTCCTCGCAATGACATTAATGTTTAATAATATTTTTCAATGCCGGCAGTTCTCTTCCGGCCAAAAATTCTAAACTCGCGCCGCCACCGGTGGAAACATGGCTGAATTTTCCTTCCAATTTGTATTTATGCAAAACCATTTCCGTGTCTCCGCCGCCGACTACGGTGATCGCCTTTTGATTTCTCGCGATCGCTTCGGCGATCTTTTTCGTGCCAAAAGCGAATTTCTCAATTTCAAAAACACCCATGGGCCCGTTCCAAAAAATCGTTTTCGCTTTTTTAATCGCGACCAGATAATGGGCAATGGTTTTTGGGCCAATATCCAAAAAAAGCCAGCGCGGGTTAATTCTTTCGTGATTTTCCAAATCAACTAATTCAATTAACGCGTGCTGATCAATTTTATTTCCGGCCACTAAATCAATCGGTAAAATTATCTTATTTTTATAATGCTGATAAATTTTTTTTGCCAGTTTAACCGCGTTTATTCTTTTTCGTTTTGCCAAATCGACAAAACTATCTTCCAAATAAGACCTACCGACCGGCACGCCCAAAAATTTCAAAAAAATATTGGCCAAACCGCCGCCGATTAAAACTTGATCGACGATTTTGACCAGTTCGGCTAAAGCGCCGATTTTGTCGGAAATTTTCGCTCCGCCTAAAATCGCCACCAGCGGCCGCTTCGGCTTTTTAACAATTTGCGATAAAATCTGAATTTCTTTTTCCAATAAAAACCCGGCATAAGTGGGCAAGAGTTTTGTGATGCCGACAGTGGAAGCGTGAACGCGGTGCGCTTGGGCAAAAGCGTCAAAACAAATTAAATCCAAACCGTAAACCAAAAGCGCGGCAAACATTTTGCTGTTTTCTTCCTCGGCCGAATAAAAACGAACGTTTTCTAAAATTATTATTTGGCCCGGCTTCATTTCCTTAATTTCGGAGAAAACTTTTGGGCCAACGCAGTCGTCAAGTTTTTTGACTGGTTTTTTTAAAATTTCCGATAAACTTTTCGCCACTGGATCAAGCCGGAATTTTTCCACGGTTTTACCGCCGGGCCGGCCCAGCCAAGTGACAATCACAATTTGGCATTGATTTTTCAATAAATATTTAATCGTCGGCAAAGTTTCCTTGATCCGCCGATCATCAGCCACGATCCAATTTTTTCCTTGTTTTTTTAAGGGCAAATCATAGGCCACGCGCAACAAAACTCTTTTACCGCGCAAATTTTTCGCCTCCCGAATTGATTTTAATTTCATATTAAAAAACATCGTTTATTATAACATAAAAAAAATATTCGCGATAGAGCAGATATTTCAAAAAATTTAATTATTGCTGATTTTTAACGCTTCCGAAAAAACTAAAATCTCTTCCTGATTTTTTTGATAAATGATTTTTAACCAATAATCGCCTTGTTTAATTCCCGCGACTTCGGCAAAAAATTTCTGGCTGCAGCGTTCTTGGGTTTCCACGCCGTTTAGAGTGATGGTAAAATTATTTTCTTTTCTGTTTAACACGGCTTTGAAGCTCTTGGCGTCGCAACTGAAATCGGCAAAAGGCAACTCTATTTTAAAACCGTCTTTAGCTTCCGAAGTTTGACTCGCCGTAATAATTTCATTGCTAAAACCATACTGCATCGTGTAATTTTGCTTTAGCTGGCAGGCGGCTAAAATCAAACCAAAAATAATAAGGCTGAAATAAATTTTTTTCATAAGATAATCATTTATATTGTATCATAAAATAAAAAAGCGGTCACTTTGAGCTTGTCTAAAAGTGACCGCCGAAAAGAACCGAGTTGCGACCTAAACAAATTTGACCAAAACCGCGTCCACCACTACAAATTCAGTAATCTCTATCTGTTTCGCCAGCCTTGTCAACAAATCATTTACTGTCATTTGATCACAAATGAAAGTAATAACATAGCTGTCACCGTGACCTAAATCTGACGATCTTGACCAAGGCTTTGCCGACAAAGATTGACCAACAAGTCGCTGGGCGTCACCTAATTTTGCCGAAGGCACACAAAATTGAATCAGTTTTTTCGTGAACGTTTCTTGTCTCATTTGCCCTCCTCCATTTTTTAGCACTTTAGCAAATGATTTTTCAAAGGTCAACTTTTCTAAAAAAATATATTCGGTCAATTCTTTATGGTCCATAGATCAACAATACTATCTGCCTTTATCACCTTGTTAAGGGATATAGTGATCACACTTTTTGGTAGCAATAGATGAAACCCCGCGCCGATCCAATCGATCAAGTAAGTCTTCGAGTTTGTTACACGGAATCACTACTTTAATTTCATAATCACCATTGAGCAGATTTGAAATCGTTGGACTCTGGCCTTTTTCCAGATAGCCTGAATAACCCAACAGAATCGTTTTTACATCTTTAAAGGCCTTTTCCGTTACATTAAATTCAATCATAAAGTGTTTACGAGCGGCAATCACCGACGCCAACATACGCTTAATGATTTTGATGGTCGGACCCAAAGTTTTGTCGGCCAAAGCTTTTTCATTGGCAATCAGGCAAGTTTGCGATTCCATAATCTGATGGATAACCCGCCAGTGGTTCTCAAATAAGGTGTCGCCGCTTTCTGTATTTTCCAGGATAGCATCGGCTAACTCGAAATGTCGGAAAGCTTCCAATTTGCCATGGCAGTTGATGATTTCCAAGTCCATACCTTCTTTATGTGCCCAAATAGTCGCGCCCTCGTAATACTCTGTGACCAAAGATTTTCTGTCAGTCCCCGGCATCATTGGACGACTGATTGTAAGTTG
>DATDWV010000073.1:0-5221 GCA_035289505.1 Patescibacteria group bacterium
TTAATCGTGATTTTTGTTTATGATTTAAAAACTTTTCAGATTTTAGATCAAATCACGATTCCGGCTATAATTTTTGCTTTTTTAGTTAATTTTTATTTGGGGATGACTTGGTGGCAGTTAATTTTAGCCGCGATCATTGGCGCTTTATTTTTTGCCGCTCAATTTTTTATTTCCAAAGGCAAATGGGTGGGGGAAGGCGATATTCGCTTGGGCGCGTTGATGGGAGCAATGCTTGGCTGGCCGAATATTTTAGTCGCTTTATTTTTGGCTTATTTGATTGGCGCCGGGGTTGGTATCATTTTATTGTCATTAAAAAGAAAAGAGTTCGGTTCAGCCATTCCCTTTGGCCCGTTTTTGACCTTAGCGACATTTATCACCCTAATTTGCGGTAAAGAAATTATGCAGTGGTATTTAAATCTGATTTACTATTAGAGGCAGTATCTTAGTATATAAAATTTCAAATTTCAAGCACCAAATCACAAATAAATTAGAAATATCAAATTTCAAATGTCAAAAATAATCTCAAAAAATCCAACCCCACCATTCCTCCCCTTATCTAAGAGGAGAGTAGGATGGGTTATTTGGAACTTGGAATTTGTGATTTGTGATTTCCGCCAGAGGCGGCGGCTTGGTTTTAGTCTTATTGATTTGCTGGTCGCGGCCACGATTATCATTATGATTTCCAGTTTTGTTTTGGCGAATTTTCGCGCCGGGCAACGCGCCAATAAATTAGAATTAGTTTTAAAAGATATTACTTCAGGCATTACCATGGTGCGAAATTTCAATTTTGGCGGTCAACTTCTGGTTAATGGCAGTTTTCCACAAAACGGTTATGGCATTAATTTTGATTTAACTAAGCCTAATCAATATGAATTATTTGCCGTGCCGCAAAGCGGCCGAGAGACTTTGACGAACGGTATTAAACAATTTGAAGATGTTGATTTGATTTCTTTTTATGGTTTAACCGCTGATGCTGTCACCGCGCCGCCGGGCGGCTTGGGCTGGGAAGATGCCGGCGGCTTGATGGAAATTCATTTTGTTTCCGCTGATGAAATTTTGGGTCTTCCGGCGAATAACGGCAGCGGCCAGCTATTTAAATTTTTGGGCGGGATTATTGAAGAGCCGGTTTCCGGCCGTCGCGCTTATTTTTATGTTTCCTTAGCGTCAGGCTTGGTGACGGGGGATAACTTATGAAGAATTTAAAATTTAAAATTCAAAATTTAAAATTCCGCCGCTGTCGAAGGCAGCGGCTTGGCCAGAGTATATTGGAAATGATTTTTGCCATTGGCATTCTTTTAATGGTTGGCTCGGCGGTTTTAGCCATTACCTTGACTAATTTGACTGGCCAGCGAGAAAGCGAATTCCAAATCATTGCCAACAATTTGGCAAGAGAGGGTATTGAAGTTATCAGAAATATCAGAGATTCTAATTGGCTGGCAGAGCAGAATTGGGATAATGGTTTAGTTGATCCGGGAGGCGTGAGTCATCAGGCAATCACTCAATTTAATGCCGTCGCCAATTCTTGGCAGCTTAGTTTTAATCCGGTTGATGATGATTTATTGTCAGTTTCGGCCGAGGGAGTTTATAATCACGCCGGCAATGGCCAAAAAACCGTTTTTCATCGTCGCCTGACTTTGGAAAATATTTGCCAAGCGGCTGATGGCACTGAAGCGGTTAAAAATTTTTGCGTTGCCGCAGAAATCAAGGCGGGGATCAAAGTGACGGCGAATGTGTCTTGGGCGGAAAGCGGACGCAATCGCCGGTTAATTATGGAAGATGTTTTATATGATTGGAAATAGTAAATTAATTTCTAAATTGCGCCATAGGCAAACAGGCTTTTCTTTAATGGAAATTATCGTGGTTTTGGGAATTTTTTCCCTGCTTTTAGTGGTGGTGGTTAATATTTATTTAATCGCGCTAAAAACCCAACGGCAGACGTCTTTGCGCCAAGAAACCCTGTCTCAATTGCGTTATGTCGCGGAAACCATGGTGAGAAATATTCGCGCCTCAGAAATTGATTATACTTATTCTTTCAATCAAGACGGTGACGACGGAATTTATGGTTCAGAAAAAGAATTGGCTTTAATTGACGAAGGGGGCCGAAAAATCATTTATTTTTACGATCAAGGCGAAATTAGAATTTCAATTGACGGACAGATTTCCGCTTTAACCGATTTAGATCAGGTGAAAATTTTAAAATTTTATTTTTTTATTCAGCCGGCAAAAAATCCGTTTTTGGAGGAACAATGCAACGATGCTTTGGTGCCGAGCAATTGTCTAGCTACCGCGATTCCACCGGTGAGTTGCACGGTCAATGATTTGGAGCTTGGCTTAACGGGCTTTTGCCAATGCGTGAATGATTCGCAGTGCGCCAGCGGTTTTTGCGATCCCGAAAGCAACTTATGCCTGCCGCCAAACTTTCAGCCGCGAGTGACTATTGTCTTGGCTTTTCAGTCCGCGGGTATTCGGCCGGAAGATATTAAAACGATTTATTTACAAACCTCCGCTTCCAGCCGAGTCTATAAAAGATAATTCAAAATTTCAAATTCCAAATAAGCACCAATCATAAATTGTCATTGCGACCCCGCAGCCGCGGGGGAAGCAATCCAGCCCAAATTAGTCGAGATTGCTTCGTCGCTACGCTCCTCGCAATGACACGAGACTTAAGATTTATTTGGAGCTTGAGATTTGAGATTTTATTTATATAATATGTCTAAAATAGTTGAAAAGAAAAACAAAGCCAAAGGAATGGTGCTTATCCTGACGATTATTATC
Source organism: Patescibacteria group bacterium (assembly GCA_035289505.1). Classification (GTDB taxonomy): domain Bacteria; phylum Patescibacteriota; class Patescibacteriia; order Buchananbacterales; family UBA6539; genus HO2-39-17. The sequence goes on from DATDWV010000073.1 coordinate 2,776, forward strand.
ATCGGCACGGTTTTAAGTTCCGCGACGGTTTTCGCGAATTTAATCATTCGCGAAATTCAGCAATCAAGATTAATTGACCAGTCAATTCAGGCCTTGTATCTGGCGGAAAGCGGCGCGGAAAAAGCCCTGTATCAGTCGCGGCGGCGCCAAGCGATTAAGCCGGCTGATTGTTCCAATGTTATTCTCGGTTCATCTTGCCAAACGACTACCGGGTTTTGTTCGCTTTCCGGGGATGAGGTGCCTTGCATTACCACTAATCAAGGCAATCTGCCTTTACGCGGCAGTTGGTCAGTCAACGTCACCAATGAAATGGAAACTTCAGTTTATCTTGGCGTCGGCGAATCGTTTCAAGTGGATTTATTCAGTCCTTATCAGACCGGAGAATTCCAAACGCAGATTCAATCGTTTTTACTGGATAGTGATATTGTGAACGGCACCACGGTTTACGGTGAAATTACCAATCTTTCGCAGTTAGTCGGCGGGACAGTTGACTGTCCGCTAAATTATTTTGTGCCACCATTGCCGGCGATTAGCAAAGGCCGAATTACCTTGATCAAACCAGCCCCGGAAAGCAATTATTCTTCCAGCGGTTATCTGACAACTTTTACCGAAGATCCGGCGCCGGAATTAAATCCGAATTGCGCTTATATTTTGCGCGTCAGCAATATTTTACTGCCCCAAGCCCAAAGCGGCCAATTTACTTTAAGCATTTATCAAACAGCGGATAACGTTGATCCGGCGACAGATAAATTGCCGATTTTAAGCCGGTTTTTAATTGATTCAGAAGCGACTTTTGGCAAATCATACCAAAAAGTCAGGGTCCGTGCGCCAATGAGGCCGCCTTTATCCGGCTTGTATGATTTTGTGATTTTTTCGGAAGAAGCCCTGGTTAAATAAACAAAATAAGTTATTTTATGGATAAAGCCGAAGCGAAAAAAAGAATTGATAAGCTCATCAAACAAATTGACGAGTTGCGTTATCGCTATCATGTTTTAAATGATCCGAAAATCAGCGACGAGGTTTATGATTCTCTTCAGTGCGAGCTCTCGGAGCTAGAAAAAAAATTTCCGGATTTAAAGCGGCTGGATTCGCCGCTTGGGCGCGTTGGCGGCAAAGCCCTTGATAAATTTAAAAAAGTTAGGCATGAAATTAGGCAATGGTCGTTTAATGACGCTTTTTCCGAAACTGAAATTAATAATTGGCAGGAGCGGATCACGAAAATTTTGCAAAAAGAATTGGGGCATCGGCCGAAATTAGATTATGTCTGTGAATTAAAAATTGACGGGCTGCACGTGGTTTTTACTTATCAAAAAGGATTTTTAAAATTAGCCGCGACTCGCGGCGATGGCGTGATCGGCGAAGACGTCACCCAAAATATTAAAACGATTCAAAGCGTGCCTTTGCGGTTGAAAAAACCAGTTGATGTGATCGTGGAAGGCGAAGTTTGGTTAAGCGAGCGCCAGCTTGCGGAGATTAACCTCAAAAGAAAAAAAGCCGGTTTGCCGGAATTTGCCAATCCCCGTAATGCCGCGGCCGGCACCATTCGCCAGCTTGATTCAAAAATTGTCGCTGAACGAAAGCTTGATTGCTTTATCTATGATTGGTCGGGCGGCAAAAATCAGCCGCCAAAAACGCAAGCCGCGGAATTGGCGGAATTAAAAAAACTCGGTTTTAAGATCAATCCGGATTATCAGCTTTGCCATTCGCTTGAGGAAGTGATTTCTTTTTGGCGGGGGTGGCAGAAAAAACGCAAGAGCCAGCCGTATTGGATTGACGGCATTGTCGTTAAAGTCAACGAGCGCCAATATCAAAATTTGTTGGGCTATGTCGGCAAGGCGCCGCGCTGGGCCATTGCTTTTAAATTTGCCGCTGAAGAAGTGACCACGATGATTGAAGATATTAAAATTCAAGTCGGTCGGCTTGGCACTTTAACGCCGGTGGCCCATCTAAAGCCGGTGAAACTGGCCGGCACGATTGTTAAACGCGCGACTTTGCACAACGAAGAACAAATCAGGCGTTTAGGCGTAAAAATCGGCGATACAGTCGTGATCCGCAAAGCGGGAGAAATTATTCCGGAAGTCGTTTCGGTTTTGCCGAAAATGAGAACTGGTGAAGAGCGTGAATTTAAAATGCCGAATAAATGCCCGGTCTGCGGCTCGGCGGTGGAGCGCCGGACCATCGTGGAAAAAGGCTCGGGTAAAAGCGTGGCTTTATTTTGCACCAATCCCCGATGTTTTGCCCAGCAGCAAAGGCAAATTATTCATTTTGTTTCCAAAAAAGCTTTTGACATTGACGGCTTGGGCGAAAAAATCGTCATTCAATTGATGGCCGAAGATTTATTAAAAACTCCGGCGGATATTTTTAAATTAGAAATTAATGATTTATTGCCGCTTGAACGTTTTGCCGAAAAATCCGCCCAAAATTTAATTGCGGCGATTAAAGAGGC